>NZ_JBDNAI010000038.1:0-32923 GCF_039768515.1 Wenyingzhuangia sp. | reverse complement strand
TATTTATAAAATAAAAACAAAGTAAGAAATGAGGTGATAGCTCACCATATTGTCGCGTCGGATAGCAAAATGTTGGTTTCTAGTAGTTGGAATAGTTTCATTTAGAATTTCATTTAAAAGTTTACTTTTGTTATTTGTGGTTAGTTTTGTGATAGGCAAACGATTCACTGTTCAACTGTAAAATTTAATTGAGAATGAATGAGTTAAACAAAAGGTTATTAGGAAAAACAGGTTTTAAGATTTCTGAAATTGGATTAGGTACTTGGCAGGTTGGGGGCAAATGGGGTCGTGTTTTTGATCATAAGAATGCGGATGAAATTCTAAATAAGGCAGTAGACAGTGGTGTTAATTTTATTGATACCGCCGATGTATATAATGATGGAGAAAGCGAAAAAGCAATAGGTCGTTTGGTCCGTTCTCGAAGTGAAAGAATTTATGTTGCCACAAAATGTGGAAGAAAATTATCTCCTCATACCGACTCAGCTTATCAAATAAAAGAATTAAGAAAATTTGTAGAAGATAGTTTGAAAAACATGGGTTTGGAGACTATAGATCTTATTCAGCTACACTGTCCTCCCACAGAAACCTACTACCGACCTGAGATTTTTGAATTGTTTAGTACTTTGAAAAAAGAAGGGAAAATTTTAAACTTAGGAGTTAGTGTAGAGAAGATTGATGAAGCGTTAAAAGCGATTGAATATGACAATGTAACTTCCGTACAGATTATTTTCAATATGCTAAGGCAACGCCCTGCTGAATACTTTCTTTCCGAAGCAGCAAAAAAGGATGTTGGAATAATATCAAGAGTGCCTCTGGCTAGTGGCTTGTTGACAGGAAAATTTTCACATTCTACTCAATTTGAAGAAGATGACCACCGTACATTCAACAGAAACGGAGAAATGTTTGATAAAGGTGAGACTTTCTCAGGAGTAGACTATGCAAATGGATTGCTGGCAGTAGAAGAAATCAAAAATCAATTCCCGCCAAACTCAAATTTAGCCGCAAAAGCTTTGAAGTGGATCTTGATGTTCAAAGAAGTTAGTTGTGTAATTCCTGGTGCGTCAAGTCCTACACAGGCATTGGCAAATATTGAAGCAGCGCAACAAACCAATTTATCTTTAGCACAAAGGAATGCTATCAAGAGTATCTATGAGAAGTATGTTTGGCCAGATATAGCTAAAGAAAAATGGTAAGTCAGACAAAAAGATATATTCTGTCTTACAAACGAACATGATGCATAACGAAAATCTCTGGTTGTTGTTGAGATAAATTTTAAGGATCATACAAAAGAAGAAAAAATATGAATAAAGGGTTTGAAATGTGGGACAACAGATATGCAAAGGATACGTATGCTTATGGTACGAAACCTAATTTGTTCTTCAAAGCTACCATAGCTGAATATCAGTTGAACGGAAAGATGTTATTACCAGCTGAAGGAGAAGGAAGAAATGCTGTCCATGCTGCAAAAGAAGGTTTTGAAGTCACGGCATTTGACATCAGTAGTCAAGGAAAGAAAAAGGCATTGAAACTTGCGGAAAAAGAAAAGGTAATGATCAATTATGAAATCGGTAATTTATTTGACCTCAAGCTTGTCGATCAAAAATATGATGTTGCTGCTTTAATTTTTGCTCATTTCCCCTCAGACGTAGTATCCATATATCACCACAAAATTGCGGATTTGATAATAGATGGGGGGATAATTATTCTAGAAGGCTTTAGTAAAAATCATTTAGAAATGAGAAACATAAACCCAAAAGTAGGGGGTCCTAATAAGAGTGAAATGCTTTTTTCAGTGGAATCTATCAAGAAAGACTTTACAAATTTTGAAATCATTAAACTTGAAGAAGTTGAAGTCGATTTGAATGAAGGAGAATTTCATAATGGTTCAGGTAAAGTTATACGATTCATAGGAAGGAAAATATCTAATTAGGAAGTCGTTGACTTTACCTTCTGTTTAGAATGCAAAGGATATAATGAAGAGCACGATAAAGACTACTTGTTTTTACCATTTGAGTTTTATTTACTAAATTTAAAGACTTAACAAATGGACTACTCAAGTTTACTGCAATTGACTAGAGGATTAAATAAATTTAAAAAATGGACAAAAAGATGGATAAGAAAAGAAGACTTTTGCTACAGGGTTTAGCGGTAACCCCTATTTTATTGGGTGCACATAGCCTTTTTGCAAGTCCATTAAAAAATCCTTCACAACCTTCCAGGTTGCAGTTCAGTGTTAATGCATTTACCTTCAATAGTTTGTTGAAAAGTGGAGAGATGACATTTTTTGACATGATGGATTTTGCTTCTTCAATTGGTTTAAATGCTGTTGATTTAACAGGTTATTATTTTGATAATTATCCTCAAATTCCTGAAGATAAAACTTTGTTTGAGTTAAAGAAGAAAGCATTACAATTAGGTTTGAATATCTCATGGACAGGAGTAAGAAATAATTTTGTAAGTCCAGATCAACCTGCAAGGGCAGCGGATGTTGATATGATAAAAAACTGGTTACAAGTATCTTCTAAATTAGGGGCATCAATTATGCGTGTTTTTGCAGGGAAGGGAAGATATACAGGACATTCAAAGGAAGAAGTTAAAAAATGGATGGTATCTGATTTTAAAACTTGTGTGAAATATGCCGAAGAGACAGGAGTTGTTCTAGGTATGCAACATCACAATGATTTTTTATACAAAGCCGATGAGGTAATCGAAATTCTAGAAAGCGTAGATTCAGAATGGTTTGGACTCATACTGGATATTGGAAGTTTGAGAAGTGGTGATCCATACAAGGAAATTGAAAAACTTGCACCTTACTCTAACTACTGGTTCATCAAAGAGTTGGTTTATGTAGATGGAGTTGCAGAGCCAGTTAACATGAAAAAGATTGCTAGAATATTGAAAGATGTAAATTATAAAGGTTATGTTTCCTTTGAAAGTCTAACTGATGGAGATCCTAAACAAATTGTAAGTTCTATGTTTAATGATTTTAGGACAGAGTACGACAAGTTATCATGATAGGTTGATTTGATAGAGTTACTCAATTAGGCTTACATGTAGATTAGCTATAATATAACGACGAGTAAAATCGTTTAAAAAAAGGTGAAATGGGCGTATTTGATAAGCTTTACAAAATTTTTCTGTCGGAATCCACAAAAAAGAAAATTGAGAAAATAACACTTTATGTAGCGTTATTGGGTTTCGTGATTCATTTAGGGATTACTTATTTGTCAAAATTTGGAGTCACTAGTTTTCTTCAAGAATCTGAATTGTTTAAAAATCCAATATCAGCAGTTTATACTCCTTTCTCTTTTATACTGATTTATGAGGTGTATTTGTTGATTTATTATTTGCCAAAATCATTTACCACATACATCACTAAGCAATACGAAATCATTGCATTGATCATTATTCGAAAATTATTTAAGGATTTATCAGTGTTAGAATTAACTTCTGATTGGTTTGAGGTCAAGGGGGATTTACAGTTTACGTATGATATTTTAGCGTCAATCATACTCTTTTATTTGATTTATCAGTTTCAAAAGCAGGGAATGCTCAAATTGCAGTTGAAAGATCGTGACAGGCTGATTATCGAAAGATTCATTTTACGAAAAAAGATTATTGCCTTGGTCCTCGTTCCTTTGTTTTTCGTCATGGCACTAATTACCCTATTCAATTGGATTGCGGGAATTTCGTTAAGTTCAAATAATCTACCTAGTTTTCAAACCATCAATGATCTGTTTTTTGATGAATTTTTTACAGTTTTAATTTTAGTGGATGTAGTCCTCCTTTTGATTTCATTTTTTTACACAGATCAATTTCATAAAATCATTAGAAACTCAGGATTTGTAGTGTCAACAATCTTAATAAGGATGTCTTTTGGGGTGACAGGATTAATAAGCACGGTATTAATTATAACAGCGGTGCTTTTTGGACTGGCAATCATCTTAATTCACAACAAATATGAAAGGGGTCTCGAATCTAGGGGGCTAAAGTAGTAACCCTTATTTTTATAATTTTAAAACATAAAAAAAGGTTCGAATAGAATCGAACCTTTTAAAATATATACTATTAAGTAGCTTTTTATTTTTTTAACTTTACAAAGTAGTCAAAGATTTCTGGAACATTACCACTACCCATTCCAGCATCAAATGCTGTTTGTAGGTTGGTAGATGTAGATTCGGCGATCTTAGAAACGGTTCCTAAATCATTCATCATTTGAACAAAATAACCTAAGTCTTTGTTTGCATTAGCAATAGAAAAACCTAAATCACTTACGTTGTCTACCGCATAATTTTTACAAAACTTCATGAACGGAGAATTTGAAGGCCCCGAAGACATAATGTCAAAAAGTTGTTGCTTGTCTACACCAGCAAGCTCTGCAGCTGCAAAAGCCTGAGACATCGCAACGACTGTAGTCATTCCCATGAAGTTGTTGATCAATTTAGTTGTATGACCAGCACCTAAAGCCCCAAGATAAAATACATTCTCTCCTTGTTCATCTAAAACGGGTTTAACTTTGTTAAAAGTTTCTTTATCTCCTGCAGCCATGATATTCAACAATCCATCTTTGGCGTGAGCAGGTGTTCTACCTAGGGGAGCATCAATCATACCAGCTCCTTTACTAGCAAGATCTTTTCCTATTTTTTGTGTAGATGCAGGAATAGAAGTACCAAAATCAATTAAAACAGACCCTTCTTTGATACCAGCTAAGATACCATCCTCACCATATACGATTTTTTCTACTACTGCAGAAGTTGTAAGGCAGAACATAATGATATCACTATTTTCGGCTAATTCTTTTGGTGATGACGCTTCAGTTGCGTTTCCACGAGCGATAACAGTTTCTACCGCGTCTTTGTTAAGATCCATCACTGTAAGTTCAAATCCTCTGTTTTGTAGATTTTCGACCATATTAGCGCCCATAAGGCCAAGTCCAATAAATCCGATTTTTGGTTTTTCCATGTTGTTTATTCTAAATTTAATAGTGCAAATATAAGAATAATATAGAATTAAATCACTATTCGATAAGGCTTATCAGTATAGTTAAATATGATTTATTTATTTCATTTTTAAATTGTTACGAAACTTGAGAGTTATAATACTCTTGATTATTGTGAGTGGTAAGAATATCATAATCAAACATCTCTTTTAGTTCTTAATTCGAAATTAGTATTTTTGTTTTCGAAACAAATAATACATGACAACGCGATATCAAGATCAAAAGATGAAAAAAAGTATAATCTTACAACTGATGTTTTTTTTATTGATTCCTAAACTAGCACTTGCTCAGGTTGAGGAAGACAAATTAGGGGCATGGTATATGTATTTTTTCAACACAACGTTTAAAGAAAGTCCTTGGGGAATCCAAGGTGATATTCAATACCGTAATTGGAATCTTGGAGGAGATCTTGAGCAGTTGTTACTTCGCGGAGGAATTACATATAGCCCTAGTAAAACATTCCTTAAGTTAACTCTTGGATATGGAAATATCACCACTGGGGTATATGGTTCAAGTCAAGTAACCAAATTAGAAAATAGAATTTATCAGGAAGCACTTTTTCCTGTTCAATTGGGTAAACGAATTTATACCCAACATAGATTTCGCTATGAACAAAGGTTTGTAGAAAATCAGGATTTTAGGACGCGTTACAGGTACAATATCTTTTTGAATGTGCCGATTAATAAAGCTGTGTTTGAGAGTAGAACCCTTTATTTTGCCTCATATAATGAGATTTTTATCAATGGGCAAAGAAATACTGGTCAAGGCAATCGTGTTGCGTTATATGACAGAAATAGATTTTATCTTGGGATTGGGTATATGATAAAAAAAGGATTAAAAGTCCAACTAGGTGTATTGAACCAGTCTACTGATGTTTGGCAAAAAAAACAGCTTCAATTTAGTTTACATCATAAAATTTGACGAGTAATATCTTTTAAAGTTGCCGCTTTTGTTGTTTTCGTATGTGTCAAAACCCAAAATGAGAACTTATGAAAAGTTAGTATTTCGATGTTCCTTACTTTTCTTTTTTATAATGCTACCTTTGCCTTTTAATAAAACCCAAATATTTTGAAAAACTTTAAAGAGTTAGGAGTGTCAGATGATTTCATAAAATCTATGAAAGAGATAGGAGTAAAGATTCCTACTGAAATTCAATATAGAACCATACCTAAATTGTTACAAGATCAAATAGATTATATCGGTAAGGCCCAGACAGGAACAGGGAAAACCATTGCTTTTGGATTGCCATTGTTACAGAAAATAAATCCTGATAAAAATGAAATTCAAGCTTTACTACTAGCGCCGACAAGAGAGCTTGCTCAACAAATAAAAAAGCAATTATTTAAGTTGACCAAATACCACACAAAGAAAATATTTTGTGAGGCGGTTTATGGTGGAGAAAAGATAGATAGACAAATAGAAAGGTTAGAAAGAACTACACATGTTGTTGTTGCTACTCCTGGGCGTTTGTGTGATTTGTTGGATCGGGCTGCTATTGATATTAGTAAGATCAAAATGTTGGTTCTAGATGAAGCAGATGAGATGCTTAGTATGGGGTTTTTACCAGACTTAAACAGGATACTTAAATATTCTACATCACATAAAAATACTTGGTTGTTTTCTGCAACATTTCCAAATGCGTTAAATAGTTTAGTGAAAACGTATATGAACCAGCCGGTTCGAGTAGAAGTAGAAGCAAATCAATTGATTAACGAAGATATTTCTCATAAATTTATCAGTACTACTTTGGGTCAGAAACTTGATGTCTTGGTCGGTTTTGTTGAAAGTAGAGGTCTGGAAAAAGGTATTGTTTTTTGTAAAACGAAATTAGGGGCACAAAAATTAAAAGAAGAATTGGCTGAAGAAGGGTTTTCTGTGGCTGCTTTGGAAGGAGATATGGGTCAGCGTGATAGAGAAAAGTCGTTGCGTTCTTTTAAAAACGGTGCAAGTCAACTGTTAATCTGTACAGATGTTGCTGCAAGAGGAATAGATGTCCCTAATGTAAATTATGTGATTCATTATCAGCTTCCTGAAAATACGGAATATTTTGTTCATAGAAGCGGTAGAACTGCTAGAGGAGGAAATAAAGGGTTGTCTTTGGCTATTGTGTTGTCTAAAGAATTGGAGCAGTTACAAGCATTACAAAAAGAGTTTAACATCTATTTTGGTAAATATACTCTAGCTTAAGTTATGAATTCAAAAATGGTCTCATCATCTCAGATGCTTAGTAGATCATTTTTGGAACGTAAAACAAATCCTTTAGGGTCAAAAGGTTGTTTTTGTTCAGTCTTCCTAGTATTTTAAAAAAAATAATAGCAGTGATATAGGCATCTCCAGAAGCGGTATGTCTGTCTTTTTTTTGAACTTTCAATTCATCACAAATGTCATCCAAGGTAAAAACTTTTTTGAAAGCCTCTGAATACAATTGATGTTTGGTTTTTTTATACAGGGTACCAGTGTCCAAAACTTTGTTTTTTAATTTGGGCAGCCCCATTCTTTTTAGTGCAAAATTGACACAGTTGACATCGAAGCCGATATGATGCCCTACCAAAATCGCTCCTTCTATGTAGCTAAGAAATTCTTTAATAGCCTCTTCCTCACTAATTTTTTTTAAATTACCATTTTTCAATAGTCCGTGAATAGGAACAGTGTCTCTGCTAAAAACCTCTTGTTTGACATAGCATTCAAAATTGTTTTTGATGTTGATGGTGTTTCCCTTAATCGTAAGAGCCCCCATGGATAAAATCCTATCTTCTTTAGGATTTAATCCTGAAGTTTCACAGTCAAAAACAACAAATTTAGAATCTGCAATCTCATTCATTTGAATGTTTTTAAGAGAGTCCTCATAATTTTTCCAAAAGGGGGGAAGCCTTTTTTTTCGAAATATTTTTTTGATGAAATGTTCCATAAATTGTGATTATAAAATAGGTTGAAAACGTAGAGTTATCACTTCTTGTATACTTTTAATGGGTTTAAAACAACGCCTTAATTTCACCTTTTCAGATTTAGAGAGATGTTCTAATTTGATAAATTTACCATCATCTTCTCCCAGAGTCATCAATCCATTTTTGGTCTTATACTTTAGTAATGCTTTAAAAGCATATGCACAAGCTTCGTAAATTTCGGCATTCTGTGGCTCTAACTCTCGGAGTTTATAATATCGTTCCGCGGTGTTGTTTATTCCTTGTAAGTCGTGTTGCAAGGTTAAAATTCTTGCGGCATCAATCAAAGGCATTAGTGCTCTTTGCTTGATATTGAATTGGTCTTTATGAACACCGTCTTGGTCTACTAAAAATTGTCTAAAAAAACCGAGTGGACTAGGACTTTTCAAGGCATCTTTAGACATAAACATAAAAAATCTAGGGTTGTTTTTGGTGTTCTCGTGTACAATAGTGCTCATGTCTTTGACCAATTGTCGATCTCCAAAAACATAATTAAAGTCAAAAAAGATAGCGCTAAGCAAAATGTTCTTTTCGTTCGGGTTAAAAATCCAATCTTTAAATTGACTTTCCCATTCCCTTTTTGACAAGCACCATGTTGGATTGCTAGCCATCATTTCTGCAGGGCAGTATTCATATCCTATTGCATGGAGATTTTTGTTAATGATTTTTGCAAATCCTGTAAAAAAAGATCGAGTTTCTTCGAGCCTGTCGTCAGGAACATCTTCAAAGATCATTCCATTGTCTTGGTCTGTAGGAACCAATTGTTCTTTTCTCGCTTGGCTACCCATGGAAAAAAAAGAAAACTTTACAGGGGGTGTTCTACCTAGTTCTTTAAGGGAGATTTCTACCGTTTTTTCGGTAATAGTCTCGTTGAGTTCTGCGACAACAGTTAGGGTGTGTGTGAATGAAAAGTGTTGATTGATATATCTTTGTAAGAGTTGATTTAATTGTTGTCTTAATTCTCTCAGCCTAGAAATTGTTCTTGCTCGGTTGATCTGTTTCATCAGCACTGCAGGATTGTTGCTCAGAGAGGCTACAATGTCTTGTTGGGTTAGTATTCCAGATAATGTGCTTTGTGGAGTTCCATCTTTGGTGACACATACATTTCCAATTTTATTTTTTAACATGATGATTTGTCCCTCTGCAATAGATACATTTGGAGAAGCACAAACGACAGGAGAAGACATGATTTCTTTTACATTTTGGTCTATGCCAAATGTGCCTGTGGCCACTTTGTGCAATAAATCTTTATTGGTGATGATTCCTATGGGTCTCTCTTTGTTAATTACAAATATAGAGCTGATCTTGTTCTCGCTCATTATAGTTGCAGCTTGCTTTATTGTAGCTTCTTGGTCACAGTGAATAGCAGAATTCATCAAAAGACTAATTTTAGAACTAAAGTAGTCTGTTTGGGTTGTTCTTTTGTAGTCTGCAAATATTTTTTCGTTGTCTGCTTGAGAAAACTTTGCAACAGAGTTACTTGCAAAACGGGTGATTAGATATTTGCTTACTTTATTGTTGTTTTCAAATTTGTCATTGAAGATCTTAATGGGAATTGCATACACAATGGTTTCTTCATAGGCTTTTGCATTTAAAGTGTAATTCTCTTGGACAATCAATGGTCTCAAACCCAAGACATCTCCTTCATCACACATTTCTACTTCAATGCTATTTTCCCCATCATGTCTATACACTCTTATGGCTCCTTGGTTTACCATATAAAAATGTTCTTTAGGAGGTTTGCCTTGATTATATAGTGACTCGTCTTTGTCGAGATAAACGACGCTAATCTCTTCTGCTAGCTGATACAAATCATGATGTGGTAGATGATCAAAAGGAGGAAACAACTTAATAAAATCAGTAATTCTTTCTGCAATCGTATTTTTCATGATTTGTTTTCTTTGAGGTATTTTAAAATATGTTTGTAATATTCGGGAGTATGAGGAACGAATACATCGGGGTTGGTGTAGTTGTTTTGTAATTCTTTTGTAGAAATTAGCCTCAATGCTTCCACTTCTTCTTTTTGAGGGGTTAATTTTGAAAGATCTATATGGAGCTTAACCAAGTAAATATGATGAATTTCATGATCGACGATATTGTTAGCATGGTAGTGTTTTTCCTCAAATGGTGGAATAGATTTTAGTTGTTCTTGATTGATACTTAAATCTATTTCTTCTTTAACTTCTCTCAAAGCAGCTAATATAGGAGATTCTCCAGAACTGATGTGTCCAGCGACTGATACATCCCACAAGTTGGGGTAAATTTCTTTTGATTCTGATCTTTTTTGAATGAGAATCTGGAGGTCTTTTGTGTGTAGCCAAATATGAACAGTACCATGTAATATTCCATGTTGGTGGGCTTCGCTTTTTAGACAAGTCTTTCCTGTTGGCATCCCTTTTGTATTAACAACATCAATGCGTTCGTCCATAATAAAAAACTTAATTAGGTAAAGATACTACCTTTTAGATTAGGATTGATTATTCTTGTTTTGGAATGATTTCTTTAATATTTTATCCAGTAACAAAAGGGTAGGTAAGAAAGAATTTATCTGGCTTGTGCTAAAGAAAACCCTCTTGAATAGACATCTTTTAAATAGATAAAGAAACCTTATTCTGTTAAGATACTACCTTTATTATTTGTAATTTTGTGCTCTTATTTAGAGAAATATTTGAATGAAGTATCCTGAAAATGAATTGGCTCAAATAGTGATTGCTTCCTGTGTTGCCAATCATGTAAGCGATGTGGTTATATCTCCAGGTTCACGTAATGCTCCTTTGACCATTGGTTTTAATCAAGTTTCAGAAGTGAATACCTATAGCATTGTCGATGAACGCTGTGCCGCTTTTGTTGCGTTAGGGATGGCTCAAAAAACACAAAAAGCAACAGCGATGGTCTGTACTTCAGGTTCTGCATTGCTAAATTATTATCCAGCAGTTGCAGAAGCTTTTTATGCAGATATTCCATTGGTCGTTATTTCCGCCGATAGACCCAAACATATGATTGATATTGGAGATGGTCAGACCATTCGCCAAGAAGGAGTATTCAAAAATCATATTTTGTTCGAGGCTAATTTGAGAGCTATAAAAATTGATGAGGATAAAGTATATAACAAACACTTGTTATTTAACGCTTTAGAGATCGCAAATAAGCAGAAAGGACCTGTGCATATCAATGTGCCTTTTGACGAACCTTTGTATAAAATGATAGATGATTTATTGGTCTATCCTAAGGTAGATCGCATAGAGCCTCAAGCTTTATCCGAACAGCCTTTGTCACAAAAGCAAATAGAACCTATTGCAGAATTGTGGAATACTTCAAAGAAAAAAATAGTTTTGTTAGGAGTGTATCAACCCAGTGAGTTGTTGCAGACACAGCTCAATCATTTGCTTAAAGATCCCTCTGTATTGGTTTTGACAGAATCGACTTCAAACATAAACCATCACCATACCATCAATAGTATTGATCAATTTTTAGCAGGACTATCTGAGGAAGAAAAGTTGTTTTTTCAGCCAGATATTTTATTGACTATAGGTGGGTTAATAGTGTCAAAGAGAATCAAACAGTATTTAAGAGCCTATAAACCAAAGTACCATTTTGCTATTCATCCAAAGGTTGGATATGACACCTTTAATTGTCTGAGTCAACATATTCGTGTTTCTCCTGAATTTTTCTTTAGTCAGTTCTTTTGGTTGATAAAACCAGTTGAGAACGACTATCAACTTCAAGGATTGGCATTGAAGGAAAAAAGAAAAGCAGCGCACCAGCAGTATGTAGAAAATGTTCAGTATTCAGATTTTAAAGTATTTGATTTGCTTAACAATTCTTTGCCTTCGAATACAGTGCTGCAGTTGAGTAACAGCGCAACCATTCGTTATGCCCAGTTGTTTGATATTCATCCAACCCTTTCAGTTTTTTGCAATAGAGGGACTAGCGGAATTGATGGGAGTACTTCTACAGCGATTGGATACGCTATGAAAACAGAGCAACAAGTTGTATTGATTACAGGGGATTTGAGTTTTTTGTATGATAGCAATGCATTGTGGAACAAATCTATCCCATCTAATTTTAGAATTATCTTAGTAAATAATAACGGAGGAGGAATTTTTAAAATACTACCAGGTCCAAAACAAACATCATCCTTGTCTTATTTTGAAACTCCCCATGGTTTAAACGCTGAGCATTTGGCAAAGATGTATGGGTTTACCTATCAAAAAGCAACAAATATTAGGCGTACTGAAAAAAGATTGAAGACTTTTTACAAAGAAAGTAAGCAGCCAAAAATATTAGAGGTTTTTACACCTAGTGATCATAATGATGAGGTGTTAAATACTTATTTTGAACAATTAAAAGTATAGAATTATGGAAGAGTTTGAAGAAGGTCAAGAGGTTGGAATAGTAGTTGGAAGTTTCTCAAAACTGGGGATTACTGTTTTGGTCGATGAGACTTGTGAGGGGATGTTGTATAAAAATGAAGTATATCAAAGGTTGGAAGAAGGTCAACGCTTGAAAGCATATGTTAAAAAAGTAAGAGACGATGGTCGATTGGATATCTCCCTGCAGCCTATTGGGTTTAGGAATAGTATTACAAAGTTTCAGGTTCAAATATTGACAGCACTAAGAGCACATAATGGTTTTCTGCCTGTGACGGATAAGTCTGAGCCAGACACCATTAAGTATGAGTTGGGGATGAGTAAAAAAGCATTTAAGAATGCCATTGGTGGATTGTATAAAAATAAGGTCATTACTTTAGAGGAAAATGGAATACGACTGATAGAACATAGTGCCGAGTAGTCACACAAAAAAAATCAGCTCTTGAGCTGATTTTTTTTGTGTGATGTAAACTTTTAGCAATCACATAGTTCTGTACAAATAAAAAAACAAGTTTGAGAGGATAGTAAAGATCCTCTTAAAGCTATTCTTGTTTTTTTTCCCATTCCCAGGCAGATTTTAGAGCAGATTCTAAACTCAATTTAGTTTTCCATTTTAACTCCTTGTTTGCCATTGTCGTATCTGCATAAGCAGCAGTGATATCTCCCGCCCTTCGATCTACAATCTTATAGTTTAATTTGACACCGTTAGCTCTTTCAAAAGCCTTGATGATTTCCAAAACAGAGCTTCCAGTTCCTGTACCTACATTGTAAAATTCATATGTATTTTTGTTTTGTTTCTCGATCAGACGTTTTAAGGCAGCAATATGGGCTTTGGCTAAGTCTACAACGTGTATATAATCTCTTATGGCTGTTCCATCTGGCGTGTTGTAATCCTCTCCATAAACAGAGAGTACCTCTCTTTTTCCTGCTGCTGTTTGTGTGATAAATGGAATCAAATTCTGTGGAATACCTAGGGGAAGTTCACCTATTTTTAAAGATTCATGTGCTCCAATAGGATTAAAATATCTCAACGCAATTGCATTAATTCCATAGGCGGTACAGCTGTCTTGAATAATTTCTTCACCAATTTGTTTGGTATTTCCATAAACAGATTCGGCTTTTTTTACAGGAGCCCTTTCTGTGATTGGTAATTTGTCTGCTTGTCCATAAACAGTACAAGAAGAAGAAAAAATAAAGTGGTCTAATTTTCGGTCTCTCATTTCTTGCAAAAGGTAGATCAACGTACTTAAATTGTTTTCGTAGTAATCTAAAGGCTTGTGCATACTTTCACCGACAGCTTTAGAAGCAGCAAAGTGGATAATCCCCTCTACCTCGTATTGATCAAAAAAAGATTTCACTTTTCCTTTGTTACGTAAATCAATAGACTCGAAATCAGGTTTGATACCTGTGATATCTGTTATCTGGTTCAAAACATCGATCGTTGTGTTAGACAAATTGTCAATAATTACGACGTCAAATCCTGAATTTTGTAGAGCGACAACAGTATGAGATCCGATGAATCCCAAACCACCAGTTACTAGTATTTTTTTAGCCATATTATTTTAAATATGTGAGTATGGTTTTTGTAATGAATTCTAGTTGTTCTAGTTCTAAAGCTGTATGCATTGGCAATGAAATCACCTGTTGTACTAGGGTGTTGGTATTGATATAGTTTCCTTCATCTCTATACTCCTGAGCATATGCTTTTTGAGTGTGAAGGGGAACAGGGTAGTAAATAGCATTGGGTATATTTTGAGATTTTAGATATTCATGTAGTTCATCTCTTTTTCCATTGGTAATTCTCAATGTATATTGGTGAAAAACATGATTAGAAAAGGTTGATGTTGTTGGGGTAATAAGGGAGTCAATATCAGTAAAAGCTCTGTTGTAGAAAGTCGCAGCTTGTTGTCTCTTTTTATTGTAAATATTTAGGTATGGTAATTTAGTATTTAAAATATTTGCCTGTATGCTATCTAATCTAGAATTGATACCGACTACATCGTAGTAATATTTTTGTGACATCCCATGGTTGGAAATTCCTTTTAGTTTAACCGCAAGTTCATCATCATTGGTGAACATCGCGCCTCCATCTCCATAGCATCCAAGATTTTTTGAGGGAAAAAAAGAGGTTGTCCCAATGGTCCCCATGGTTCCAGCTTTTTTGGTGGTTCCATCTTCAAAAATATATTCAGCTCCCAAGGCTTGAGCGGTATCTTCAATGACATGTATTCTGTGCTTTTTTGCGAGATTTAAAATTGCTTCCATGTTGGCACATTGTCCAAACAAATGGACTGGAACAATAGCTTTGGTATTTGGGGTAATCGCTCTTTCTAGAGCAGAAATATTCATGTTAAAACTATCTATTTCTACATCTATTAATACAGGAGTTAATCCCAAAAGTTTAATGACCTCTACGGTTGCAGCAAAAGTAAAGTCAACAGTTATCACTTCGTCACCAGGTCTTAGGCCTAATGCCATTAACGATATTTGCAAAGCATCGGTTCCATTACCACATGGGATCACGTGTTTAACCTGTAAATAATCTTCTAGGTTTTTTTTAAAAGTGGTGACCTGAGGTCCATTGATAAAAGAGGTGTGGTCAAGTACTTGCTGAATGGAGTAGTCTATATCTTCTTTTATGTCTAGGTATTGACTCTTCAAGTCAACCATCTGAATTTTTTTCATTTAAGATGTCTTACCTTACAAATTAACAAAATTATAATAAGCTTTCCTAAGTGAAGTGTAAAAGGAATTTCTATCTTTAAGCTTGTTAAAAAAAAAGAATATGAAGAGCGTGAACAAGTTTATTTTGTCTTTTCTGTGTTTATTAGCATTCGTAATGATTGCTGTATATGCTTATTTACTCTATCTTAAACCCACCTATAGGGGTGATATTCATCTTGAAGGAGTTGACAATGCAGAAGTGTATTTTGACAATATTGGTGTGCCTCACATTTATGCAAATACAGAGAAGGATGCATTGACAGTCTTGGGCTATGTTCATGCTCAAGAACGACTTTGGCAGATGGAGCTCTTGAGGCGAATTGCTTCTGGAAGGTTGTCTGAGATTTTTGGGAAAGATTTGTATGATGTTGATGTTTTTTTTTCAAGTCTAGGGATAGATGAAACCATTCATAAGCAAGTAGAGGCCTTGAAAAATAATCAGGAGGTTCAAGAATTAGTTGATGCCTACCTCAAGGGGGTGAACTCATACTTGGATGACGGTCCAACTCCAATAGAATTTTCACTGCTAGGGATAGAAAAAGAACCCTATACCTCAGAAGATATATATTATGTAACAGCATATATGTCATTTAGTTTTGCTAGTGCTTTTAAAACCGATCCTATTTTGACCTTGATCAAGCACAAATTAGGTTCAGATTATTTGAAAGATTTAGCAATAGATTCTGAGGAGAATATTGTGTTTCAAGAGAATTTTGATTTTAGAAAAAAATCAATAGCTAGTATCAACAGTCTTTTGGATAAACTTCCTTTTCCACAGTTTATTGGGAGTAATGGGTTGGTGTTAGCTCCAAAAAAGACAACTACAGGAAAAATACTTTTTGAAAATGATCCACACATCGGTTTTGCTCAGCCACAGGTGTGGTACCAGGCACACATAAAAACTCCTACTTACGAGAATTACGGTTTTTATTTGGGTCTTTTTCCTTTTCCTTTATTGGCACATAACAGAGAGTATGCTTTTGGTCTTACCATGTTTCAAAATGATGATATTAATTTCTATAAAATTCAACAAAATTCTCAGGACAGTACTCAGTATACAACAGGTATGGGGTTTTATAATTATGAGTACTTGCAAAAAGAAATTAAAATAAAAAAGGAGTCTCCTAGAAAAATAATCATCAAGAAAACAGTCTTGGGGACCATAGTCAATTCTAATGCGACAGGTTTTGATTCTGTTCCAACAGCAATACAATGGGTGTATAATGAGAAGCCAAATCAAGTTTTGCAGACCACATATGGAATGAACCATGCGAAAGGGATGTATGATTTTGAAAAAGCAATAGCAACATTGTCAGCACCAGGCTTAAATATTTTGTATGGAGATGCAAGTGATAATATTGGGATGTGGTCTGCGGGAAAATTATATAAACATCTATCTCCAGAGGTCAATACTAAATTTATATTAGAAGGTATGGAGGTGTCACAAATCCAGAAAGAGTGGTTGCCTTTTGTTAAAAATCCCAAAGCGATCAATCCGACAAAAGGATATGTGTTTAGTTCAAATGTTCAACCAGAAGCTGTAGATAATTATTTATATCCAGGCTATTATTTGTCTCAAGATAGAGCTATTGAGTTAAAAAAGGCTATTGAGTTGAAAGATAAACTCTCTGTAGATGAGGTAAAAAATATTGCAAATAGTCACACCAACACATCAGCTTTAAAAAATGTGAGAGAGTTGACTTACGGATTGGATCTAGAGTCGCTTACTCCTTTTGAATTAAAAGTATTGGATAGGTTGGTCAAATGGAAAGGTAACCACGGTTTGGATAATATTGCTCCAACGATTTACTACAAGTTTGTTTTTAGAGTGTTGAAAAATACTTTTGAAGATGAATTAGGAGTTAAAGATTTTAAAGATTTTGCAAATTCTAATTTGTCAAAAAGGACTCAAAATAAGTATTTAAAAAATAAAGAGTCTGTTTGGTGGGATAATGTGAACACTCAAACAAGAGAAACGTTTAAGGACGTTATAACATCCTCTTTTAAAGCAGCTGTTTCTGAATTATCAACGGGTATGGGTAGAGACCTTGAAGCATGGAAATGGGGTAAGGTACATACATTAACTCATGAACATGCTATGGCTAAAATAGAGATCTTGAAGAAGATTTTTAATTTAGGACCTTATCCATCTGTAGGGGGATATGAAACCATAAACAATTTGATGTTTAATTATACAGAGGGAAATGAATTTAAAGTAGTGGCAGGTCCCTCCACTCGGAGAGTTATAGATTTTTCAGCGATTGAAAATTCTTATGCGATAACACCAACAGGACAGTCAGGTTATTTTTTAAGCCCTTTTTATAGTGATCAAACACAGTTCTTCAATACGGGTAAATATCATAAAATGTTGATGAATGAACAGGAGATCAAGAAGAGTGAGAATATTTTAAGGTTTCAATCAAATTAAGAATCTTCTGCGATCAGAAGTAGATGGTTATCGAATACTAATAAAGTCTTCGATTTTGTTTGAGTAAAAAACCAAGAGCTTTGAGAATAAAAACCTCTTCAAAACAAAGGTTTTGATCCTCGTGTTTCCTGCTTTATTCAAATAGATCAGAGGATAAATATCGGTCCCCTCTGTCACAAACTATAGCTACAACGATTCCTGATTTTAGGGTTTCTGCAACTTTTACAGCAGTAGCCACAGAACCACCAGAACTCATGCCTGCAAAAATTCCTTCTTCATTAGCCAATCTTTTGGTCATCTTCCTTGCATCAGCTTCCGAAACTTCTAAGATATTGTCTACCTTTGATTTGTTGAATATTTTAGGTAAGTAGGCTTCGGGCCATTTTCTAATTCCAGGGATCTGTGAGCCATCACTAGGATGCGCACCTATAATTTGAATGTTTGGGTTTTGTTCTTTTAAATAAGTTGAGGTTCCCATAATAGTTCCAGTAGTGCCCATAGCGGCTACAAAGTGCGTCACTTTTTTATTGGTATCTCTCCATATTTCGGGGCCAGTAGTCTTGTAGTGTGCTTTCCAGTTGTCTTCATTAGCAAATTGATTCAACATGACATATCCACCACTTGCAACCTTTTGATCCGCATAATCTCTAGATCCAATGATTCCTGTTTTTGAAGATGTTAAAGTTACTTTTGCTCCATATGCACGCATGGTTTGTATGCGTTCTGCAGTAGAGTTTTCGGGTAAAACAAGTTCAATGTCAATATCAAGTAATTGAGCAATCATAGCCAAAGCGATACCAGTGTTTCCACTAGTAGCCTCAATTAATTTGTCTCCGTCTTTTATTTCTCCTCTATCTAAAGCACCTTTGATCATGTTATAAGCAGCACGATCTTTTAAACTACCTCCCGGATTGTTACCTTCTAATTTTAGTAATAATTTTACATTTGGATTTTTTACCAAACGAGTAGCTTCTATTAAGGGGGTATTGCCAATAAAATCTAATAGCTTGTGGTACATAGTATTTATCTTGTTTTTATGTTTGCTTCGATCGTGTTGTACACAATTGAGTTTTCTGGCACGGATTTGGTTACCCATACGTTACCACCAATAATTGAGTGCTCTCCAACAACAGTATCGCCTCCTAGTATGGTTGCATTCGCATAAATACATACATTAGATTTTACTGTAGGATGTCTTTTGATGTTTTGTTTGTCCTTACTTATACTTAATGCACCTAGAGTTACCCCTTGGTATATTTTAACTTGTGGTTCGATTACACAAGTTTCTCCAATCACAATTCCTGTAGCATGATCTATAAAAATAGGTGCTTTAATCGTGGCTCCAGGGTGAATGTCTGTTCCTGTTTGTCTGTGCGCATATTCACTCATCAATCGAGCAAACAAATGTAGATTTTGGTTGTAGATTTCATGACTCATTCGATGAATGGCTAACGCATAAAACCCAGGATAAGCAAAGTAAATTTCTTCTAATCTTCTAGCAGCAGGATCAGATTCCATAAAATATTGAGCATCTCTGTTTAAGTCCTCAAGAATTAGAGGTAGTTTTTCAGAAAAAACAATCCAGTTTTTACTACATTCCTCTGAGGTAGATAGACAAGATATTTTGGCTGCGGTTTTGAATAGATTTTCTAATGCTCCAAAACTTTCTGCGATATCAATACTATCGTCAAACAAAGTATTGAATATTTTTTGTGTGAAATCCTCAACAGAGGTTTTTACACTGTAATTCAGATTGGTGTTTTGTTTGATTCGCTGTAATTCTTTTATTGTTTTTTCCATGCCTTGCTTGTCTAAGTCTAAAATTAAGCATTACAACTCTTTATTAAAAAAATATGAGCCTATCTTTTTTGTAATTGTTTTCGCAAGTTTGAATTTTGACTCTACGGTCCACCCTGCGATATGTGGGGAAAGGAGTACATGATCAGCTTGAATTAAGTAATTAAAGGCAGAGGGAAGCTCTTTGTTTTCAAAAAGATTTTCAAAAGATAATTTTTCATACTCTAAAACATCTAGGCATGCTCCTAGTATTTTGTTTTGTTTGAGTGCAGTAACAAGGTCTTCAGTTACAACAGCTGTTCCTCTGGCAGTATTAATGATAAAGAAAGATTTTTCAAAATGGTTGATGAAATCAGAGTCAATCATTTTGAAAGATTGTTTGTTGTGGGGGGTATGAATACTCAGTATATCTGTTCTTTTTTGTAGTTCTTGAAGGGAAACTTGAGTACAGTTTTCGTCGCCAACATGATCTTTTAAATCAAAGCAAATCACTTCACAATCAAAGCCTTTTAGTTTTTTTGCAAAGGATTTCCCCATATGTCCATAACCAATCAATCCAACCGTTTTACCTTCAAGTTCGATGCCTCTATTATCTTCTCTAAGCCATTGTCCTTTTCGTATTTGTGAATCTGCTCTTTTTAAATGATTGAACAAAGTTAGGATCATGCCCAAAGCATGTTCTCCTACAGCATTTCTATTTCCTTCCGGTGCCGCGATCAAAACAATACCTTTACGCTCAGCATATTCACAATCAATGCTTTCTAAACCAGCCCCTACTCGTGCAATAAACTTTAGTTTTTTTGCTGCATCTATAAATGTTTTGTCAATCTTGAAACGACTACGAATTACGATCCCATCGTAATTTGCTATTGTTGTCTCAATAGTTTCTTTTGAAGAGGTAAAATCTTCGTGATTTTCACAGCCTAAATTTGCTAAATCTTCCTTTAAAATTTCGTGATTTGAATCTAAGTGAAGTACTTTCATTTTTTAAACGCTGATGTTGGTGGCAATACTCGGTTAATATTGTTCTTTTTCGTTTGGGAAATCTTTTGTCTTTACATCTGTATTGTATTGGCTAAAAGCGCTGCTCATTTCTTCAAACAAATTCGCATATCTACGTAAAAAACGTGGGTGAAATTCATGAGTCATACCCAGCATATCATGTACGACTAGTACTTGCCCATCTACGTCTGGACCTGCTCCGATTCCAATGACAGGGATGGTTAACTGTTCAGCCACTTTTTTAGCTAGTTTCGCAGGTATTTTTTCTAAAACCAAAGCAAAACAGCCTTTAGCCTCTAATAATTTAGCGTCCTCCAATAATTTTTTGGCTTCAGCATCTTCTTTTGCACGAACAGTATAGGTTCCAAATTGATAAATAGATTGTGGCGTCAATCCTAAGTGACCCATTACAGGAATTCCAGCTTGAATGATTCGAGATAGAGAACTTTCTATCTCAATTCCACCTTCAACTTTTACCGCATGAGCACCAGATTCTTTCATGATTCTAATCGCAGATCTTAGCGCTTCTTTAGAGTCAGATTGGTAGCTACCAAAAGGAATGTCAACGACAATCAAACTTCTGTTTGAGGCTCTGACCACTGAACTAGCGTGATAGATCATTTGATCTAGTGTAATGGGCAAGGTTGTTTCATGACCAGCCATTACATTAGAGGCGGAGTCTCCAACCAGTAAAACATCTATTCCAGCATGGTCAATAATTTTTGCCATGGTATAGTCATAGGCGGTAAGCATAGAGATTTTTTCTCCATTACTTTTCATTTCTATCAAGGAATTTGTTGTGACTCTTTTGTATTGTTTTCTTGCTGTAGACATAATCTATTTGATATAAAACCTAAGGGTAAAATTACTCTTTTTTAAGGACTTTATGTAATTAATTATATAGAACTACTATTTCCCAATTGTGATTGATAAAGTTGAATGTTTGCAATTAAAACTTTATATTTATGAGTAAAAAATGAAAGATGTCAAAAGAAAAAGTCAATAATTTGTCTCCAGATCTTTGGGTAGATAAGTATGCAGATTACCTTTTTAATTTCACCATTACTAGAGTTAGGGATGTTGATGTTGTTAAAGACTTGATCCAAGAGACTTTTTTTGCAGGATTAAAATCAATGAGTAGGTATGAGGGAAAGGCAAGTGAAAGGACTTGGTTAATTTCTATTTTAAAGCGAAAAATAGTTGATCATTACAGAAGATCAAACTCCAATAAAGGAAGGGCAGAAGTAAGAATGAACTTTTATAGTGAGGCAAGTAGACAAGGGGATTGGATTGAAGAAAGCGTATCACAAACAGGATCAAATAGGCCTGATGCCCAATTGGAAGCAGAAGAGTTGGGGCAAGTATTATCATCTTGTATTAAAAAGTTGTCCAAACGGCATAAAACTGTTTTTGAAATGAAAACTCTTCAAGATTTTGAGACAGATGAAATCTGTAAAGTTCTAAAGATCAACCCCCCTAATTTTTGGGTGATCCTGCATAGGGCGAGAATTCAATTGAGAAAATGTATGGAAGACCACGGGTTCAAAAGATAATCGAATGAAAATAAACTTAAAATGTGAAGAAGCAAAAATGATATGTACCAAATCTCAATACGGAGCAGCGACTTGGAGGGATAAAATAAATTTGAACATTCATTTTGTTTGTTGCAAAGTATGTTGGAGGTTTGCCAAACAGAATTCTAAATTGTCAGAGATTTGTGCGACGATAAAAAAAACAACCTATAGTCAAAGCATACAGCTTACTGCTGAAGACAAGAAGAAAATGAAGATGAATATTGAATGTTTCGAAAATAAAAATTAAAAAATGCATTTTTTACCAGAAGAGATAGAGGATTATGTAGTTAATCACTCGCAGTCAGAGCCAGAATTATTAGCTTCTTTGAATACAGAAACTTGGCAAACTGTTCTAAATCCCCGCATGTTAAGTGGTGATTTTCAAGGAAGGTTATTGTCGATAATTTCAAAACTGGTTCGTCCAACCTCTATTTTAGAAATTGGTACTTATACAGGTTATTCTGCGCTTTGCATGTGCGAAGGGATGACCAGCAAAGGAACTTTACGAACCATTGATAAAAACGAAGAATTGTACGATTTGCAACGCAAGTATTTTGATCTTTCTGGGTATGGTGAACAAATTCATCAGTATATCGGGAATGCATTGGATATAATCCCTACCATAGATGAAAAGTTTGATTTGGTTTTCATTGATGCAGACAAGGCTAACTATTCTAACTATTTTGACTTGATCATAGACAAGATGAATCCTGGGGGTGTGATTCTCTCAGACAATGTATTGTGGAGTGGAAAAGTGATACAAGAATTAGATCCAAAAGATATTGATACCAAGGAACTGCTTGTTTACAACAAAAAAATAAACGAGGATTCAAGGGTGGAAACGGTATTGCTTCCCATTAGAGATGGTTTGACGCTCACAAGGGTCATAGATTGAATTTAATTTATAGACTTTGGCTTTATTTTTGAAATTAAATTTTAAAAACAATTCCTATTGGTCAAAAGTTTAATTGATGAACAAATTTGAGTAAAAGATAAAAACCTAAGACATGATGAAATACAATCAGTGGAAATCCTTTTTATTTGTCCTTTGGGCTTTGGTCCTATTCTCATGTGACGATTCGAAAGAGTCTGAGTATGAAGACGAAAAAGAAAATACAGAGGAAATAAAAGAAAAAGAACAGGGAGAAGGGCTCGCAGACTGGACAACAGAAACCCATACAGATCAATTGGGAGTTGGTTATGCAACCGTTTTTCCCCAAGACAGAGTCAATAGAATAGACATTGTTCTTTCTGCCGAAGAATATGCGAGTATGCAGTCAAATCTAGCTTCGTTAGCTTCTCAAAATATAGGCAATAACTTTACAGATGACAAACCAGACTATGTGGCCTGTGATTTCTTCTTTAATGGTAAGCAATGGTATGAAGTAGGTGTTCGTTACAAAGGGAATTCAAGTTTATGGTCTGCCTATGATAGAAGAAACGGTAAATTACCTTTGCGTCTAAAGTTTGATAAATTTGAAGATGACTATCCTGAAATAAAAAACCAACGATTTTATGGGTTTAAAGATTTAGCCTTAGGTAGTAACTTTAGTGATAACTCCTTGATGAGAGAAAAGTCTGCTACAGATCTTTTTAATGATTTTGGTGTTCCTGCTGTACAGACAGCATACTATGAGGTGTATGTAGATCATGGAGATGGAACAAAGATTTATTATGGTTTATACACTTTGGATGAAGTGGTTTTTGATACGATGTTAAATACGGTATTTGGTAGTCAAGAAGGAAATTGTTACAAGCCCGATGGAGAGGGTGCCAGGTTTGGCTCTAGTGGTTTTACTTTGGATGATTTTGAGAAAAAAACAAATGAATCGGAAGGGGATTGGTCTGATATCCAAGAGCTCTATAATGTGTTGCATTCAACTTTGCGAACATCAGATCAAGAAGCTTGGAAAACAAATTTAGAAAGTGTTTTTGATGTACAGGGATTTTTAAAATATTTAGCGGTAAACAATACCATACAAAATTGGGACACTTACGCGAACATGACTCACAACTATTATTTGTACCACGATTCTACAGATGATTTGATCAAGTGGATTGTTTGGGATCATAATGAGTCTTTTATGCCAGGAAAAGGAAGAAGAAATGCGATTTCTTTGGATATGAGTGAGGTAGGATCGAATTGGCCTTTGATCTCCTATCTAAGAGCGGTGGATTCTTATATGGTTGATTACAAGGGATATTTAAAAGATTTTAACGACAATTACTACGTGCCAGCAACTATGGACGTGGTGTACAACGGATGGTCTAGCTTGATTTCATCGAGTGCGACCTCAGAAACCTCGGGGTATACAAATCTGACTGGAGGTGCAAGTGGATTTGAAACAGGAGTTCAGGAATTAAAAGATTATTGTAGAACAAGGAGTGCAGCTGTAGAGTCATATTTAAATCAGTAAACCTCCCTTGAAAGGTTTATGAGCAATAGAAATATCTTATACATGAGGATTATTGGTGTTAAATAACTAGAACAAAACAAATGGAAGAATGTTGGTCTATCGCACCTATTTCTGTTAAGTTTGTAGGGTGCTGTATATCGAAAACTAAAAAAAATGCGCTGGATTTCTAAAACTTCCCCAGATATCGAAATTGTCGATACTTTATCCAAGTCTTTAGGGATCAACAAAGTGTTGTCTCAGTTATTGGTGCAAAGAGGGATACAAACTTTCGAAGCCGCCAAAAGTTTTTTTAGACCTAGTTTAGACGAACTTCATGATCCTTTTTTGATGAAAGGAATGGAACAAGCCGTAACTCGTGTGCTTCATGCGATTGAAAATGGTGAAAGTATCATGGTTTATGGGGATTATGATGTAGATGGAACCACAGCAGTTGCTTTGGTTTCTTCCTATTTGTTAACGTTATATCCCAATGTCGTTACTTATATACCAGATAGATATGAAGAGGGGTATGGAATTTCGTATCAAGGGATTGATTTTGCTGAGGACAATGATATTTCTTTAATCATTGCATTAGACTGTGGGATTAAAGCCATAGAAAAAGTCGCTTATGCCAAAGAGAAAAACATTGACTTTATCATTTGTGATCACCATAGGCCAGGAGCTATAGTTCCTGAAGCTGTTGCAGTGCTAGATCCAAAACAGAAGGATTGTACCTATCCTTATGATGAACTGTCCGGGTGTGGTGTTGGGTTCAAGTTCATTCAAGCCATTGCCCAAATTCAAGAACAACCTTTTTCTGAGTTGATTCCTTATCTTGATCTTTTGGCGATCAGTATTGCTGCTGATATTGTTCCTATTGATGGTGAGAATAGAATTCTAGCTTATCATGGATTAAAAGTCATCAACAGCAATCCAAGACCAGGAGTGAAAGCCATTTTAGAGCAAGTCCAAAAACAGGTTTTAACCATTACAGATGTTGTCTTCATCATTGCTCCTAGGATCAATGCAGCAGGTCGAATTAAAAAAGGAATTCACGCAGTAGAATTGATGACCGAAAGAGATTTTACATTGGCGAAAAAATATGCAAGTGCTATTGATCAATACAACGCAGATCGAAAAGAATTGGATAAAAAAATTACAGAAGAGGCCTTACAACAGATCAAAGAAAATAAAGAAGAACAAAATAGCACAACCGTTGTCTATGCTGAAAACTGGCATAAAGGTGTTATTGGTATTGTAGCTTCAAGACTTATAGAAACCTATTACAGGCCAACATTAGTTTTTACCAAAAGTGGTGAAAAGCTTGCTGCCTCTGCACGTTCTGTAAAAGGTTTTGATGTTTATAATGCTTTAGAAGCTTGTTCAGAACATATTGAACAGTTTGGAGGACACAAATATGCTGCAGGCTTGACTTTGTTACCGGAAAATTATAAAGCGTTTAAAGATGCTTTCGAAATAGAAGTAAACAAAACATTACCTGATGCTTTGAAAACGCCAGAAATTGTGATCGATGCAGAGGTTGAATTGGCGGATTTGACCGCTAAGTTTTATAGAATATTGTCTCAGTTTGCTCCTTTTGGCCCCGCAAACATGAAGCCTGTTTTTAAAGCCACTGCGTTAAGAGACAATGGCTACGGTAAGCGAATAGGTAAAGTAGTGCTAGAGGGAGATTTGCCAGAGCATTTAAGGTTGAATATCGTCTATGGCGCCGACGATAAAACATACAACGCAATTGGTTTTGGTATGGGGTCTCATTTAGAGGAGATAGAAAAAGCGCCCTCTTTTGAAGCCGCTTTCACAGTGGAAGAAAACCATTGGAATGGATATACCTCTCTTCAGTTGATGTTGAAAGATCTCAAAATATAGTTAACCTAGGGTTTCTTTTAAACGCGATCCTTTTTATTTTTGTCTGAAGTAGATGGTAATAGGGACCCCTTTGAAATCATAAATTTCTCTCATTTTATTTTCTATAAAACGTTTGTAAGGATCTCTAATGTATTGAGGTAGATTAGCGAAAAAGGCAAATTGGGGTGTTGGTGTGGGTAACTGCATACAGTATTTGATCTTAACATATTTTCCTTTGATCGCTGGTGGAGGAAAATTTTCTATCAATGCAAGCATTGTTTCATTTAGCTTACTGGTTGCAATTTTGTTAGATCTACTTTTATGAACCTCTACAGCTGTTTCAAGCGCTTTGAGTAATCTTTGCTTGGTAACCGTTGACGTAAATACAATGGGTACATCCGTAAATGGAGCAATTTCTTTTCGGATCATTTCTTCACACTTTTTCATGGTGTTGGTTTCCTTCTCCAGTAAGTCCCATTTGTTAACTAGAATGACAATTCCTTTTCGGTTTTTTTGAGCCAGCCAAAATATGTTTTGATCTTGACCCTCAAACCCACGAGTAGCATCAATCATTAAAATAGCGACATCACAGTGCTCTATGGCCCTAACAGCTCTCATTACAGAATAGAATTCTATGTCTTCTTTGACTTTTGATTTTTTTCTAATCCCAGCAGTATCGACAAGTTTAAAATCAAAACCAAATTTATTGTAGGTAGTATCAATGGTATCTCGTGTGGTTCCTGCGATATCGGTTACAATATTTCTGTCTTTTCCAACTAGCGCATTAATAAATGAAGATTTTCCTGCATTCGGTCGTCCGACTACTGCAAATTTTGGCAGCTCGTCAGTTGCATCTAGAGACTCTTCCTCTTCTTTCACATCTTCCATTTCTTCAACCAAGGCATCTAATAATTCCCCAGTTCCACTTCCATTGATAGATGAAATCGTATAAAAATCACCTAGGCCTAGGTTATAAAACTCATATGCATCTGCTTCACGCATTGCATTGTCTACTTTGTTGATGGCAACAAATACGGGTTTTTTAGCTTTTCTCAATAGGATTGAAACACTTTCGTCTAAAGGAGAGATTCCAGTTGTAACATCTACTACAAAAACAATAATGTCGCATTCTTCTAGAGCTAACATCACCTGTTTTCTGATTTCTTCTTCAAAAATATCATCAGAGCCTTCTACATATCCTCCGGTATCTATCAAAGAGAATTCTTTTCCATTCCAGTCACTTTTACCATAGTGCCTGTCTCTAGTAACACCACTAACATCATCAACAATAGCTTCTCTACGTTGGATGAGTCTATTGAATAATGTAGATTTCCCAACGTTGGGTCTTCCTACTATGGCTACAATACTATTGTTCATGGATTGAAAATTTTGTGCAAAGATACGTAAAATGAATGGTTATAAAATCAAAGCAAATCATGAATGCTTGAATTTAAAACGTATTTGCTTTTTTCTTTAAATATGACTTGTATACAAGACGCTTAGGATCTGGTTTGACCGTCTCCTTTGATCACCCATTTGTAAGATGTAATCTCATCTAAGGCCATAGGTCCTCTGGCGTGTAATTTTTGTGTACTGATTCCAATTTCTGCCCCCAGACCAAATTGAGCACCATCAGTGTAAGCCGTTGATGCATTTGCGTATACTGCCGCTGCATCTACCACATTTAAATATTTAGCGATGGTTTCAGCGTTTTCAGAAACAATTGCTTCACTGTGTTTTGAACTGTATTTTGCAATATGATTTAAAGCTTCCTCCATGGAAGATACTGTCTTGATAGACATGGTATTGGCTAAAAATTCTGTACCGTAGTGTGTTTCCTCTGCTTGGTTTAATAAGTCTTTTGGGTAGTTGTCCAAGTGGGATAACGATTGTGTGTCTGCATAAATAGTCGTTCCTTTACTAGCCAATTCTGATGATAGCGAATTCAAATGTTGAAGTTGTGACTCGTGAATTAACAAGCAGTCCAAAGCATTACAAACACTAACCCTTCTTGTTTTTGCATTGGCAACGATGGCTGCTCCTTTTTTAACATCTCCATCTTTGTCAAAATAGACATGTACAATCCCCGCCCCAGTTTCAATTACGGGTACTTTAGCGTGTTCACGCACAAAATTTATCAATCCTTGACTTCCTCTAGGAATGATGATGTCAACATATTCTACAGCGTTTAGCATCTCGGTGGTAGCGCTTCTGTCTGCTGGAAGTAAAGTGACAATATCTGTGTTGATGTTGTTGTTTTGCAACACTTCTTTGATGAGGTTTACAATGGCGATGTTCGAAAATTCTGCATCACTTCCTCCTTTTAAAATACAGGCATTTTGAGTTTTGAAACACAATGAAAAAACATCAAAAGAGACATTGGGTCTTGCTTCATAAATGACACCAATCACACCAATAGGAACACGAACTTTTGAAATGTCTAAGCCGTTGTCTAGAATTTTATGGTCAATTATTTTTCCTACGGGACTTTCTAACTGGGCTACATTCTTAATGTCATTGGCTATGCCTGTAATTCTTTCCGCGTTTAGCAACAATCGGTCGTACTTAGGATCATTATGATCCATTCGATCTAAGTCTTTTTGATTTGCTGCCAAGATGAACTCTGTATTGGCTATGGCTTTGTCTGCAATTTCTAGCAGTACTTTGTTGATTTCAAGTGCTGATAATTCAATTAATGCTCTACTTGCGTGTCGAGTATTTTCAAATGTTTCTTTTAATTTAAATTCCATGTCTACTTTAGGGTTAAGTAATTATAGTGCACTAGCGCAGGTTGCTGTTTTTTGTTTTTAAACTTTCGGGCTTTCTCTGCACTGTAAGATGCCCTTCCGAAACCTACTTCATTACCGTCTTCATTTGCTATGGTAATGATGTCTCCTTTTTTAAAATCACCTTCAATTTTTACAATACCAACGGGAAGTAAACTATTTGCAAAGCTGTTTAAAAGCGCTTTTAAGGCGCCTTGATCAATCGTTACTTTTCCTTTTGAAAAAGTTTCTGAATTGGTGATCCATTTTTTTATTGCAGATTTGTTTTTTTCATGTTTGGCCTTAAAAAAGGTGCCTTGTTCTCTGTTCAATAATTTTGTTGTTATGTGGGGTGTGGCTCCGTTCCCGATAGAAACATGGACGCCTAAATTGGCAATATTTATGGCGGTGTTTGCCTTAGATAACATGCCTCCACGTCCAAATTCTGATTTTTCTTCAGTAATGGCCTCTACCAGATTCACTTCTTCGTTTTCAAAATCTCTGATGAGTTTTGCTCCCGGCTTCGTAGGGTGGTCTGTAAATATTCCATCTACATTGCTCAGTATTAGTAGTTCGTCTGCATTGGTCATTGTAGCCACCAAGCCTGATAATTCGTCATTGTCTGTAAACATCAATTCTGTTACAGATACGACATCATTTTCGTTGATGATCGGCGTGATGTCACATTTTAGCATGGCTTCAACACAATTGGTCATGTTTAGATAATGCTCTCTTGTGCTAAACGATTCTTTGGTGATCAAGACTTGTGCACAAACCAATCCTAGCTTGTTAAAGTAATGAGCGTAAAGATGCATTAACGAAATCTGTCCTACTGCGGCCAAAACCTGTCGTTTGCTAATTGTATCCAATGAGGAAGGCAATGTAGTCAACGCTCTTCCAGCAGCTACAGCTCCAGAGGAGACCAGAATTACTTGATGTCCTTGTTTCTTTAACGTCGCAATTTGTTCAACAATATGTTCAATACGCTTTTCATCAGGAGCACCAGAGGAAAGGGTAAGTACATTAGAACCTATTTTAATTAAAATTGTTTTAGACATAGCATTTCTATTGCATAAGGTTACAAATCAAAAAAATAACAACCACAATGCTGCAAAAGTCGTGTTTTTTTGAATAATGGACAAACGCTATGATTTTCATATTACATAAGTTGTATTCAAAAAGAAATCAATATGCTGGACGATCTGAGCCATAACATGCTGATAATCCTAAAACAATTGTTAAATTTGTCCCTAGATTTCAAAAACATAACAAAATGAGTCAATTTGATAACGAGAAAATTCAAGAATATTTAAAAGCAGAAGCAGTGGTGTTAGATGTAAGATCTGATGAAGAGTTTGCAGAAGGTCATGTTTCTGGATCTGAGCATATTGTTTTGCAAACCCTTCCAGGGAAAGTTGATTTAGTAAAAGCTTATGCAAAGCCAGTCATTGCAGTTTGTAGAAGTGGAGCAAGAAGCCAACAAGCGACAGATTTTTTAAAGCAGCATGGAATTGATGTGATGAATGGGGGACCTTGGCAAAACGTAGCTCAATACGTAGAATAGCCTATAGATAAAATTTCTTTGAAAAGTTCTTTGGAAATCTCCAAAGAACTTTTTTTTGTGGCTTTGTTTTTAGATTAAAAATAGAAGATTCAGTTGGTTTCAGAAGTTTTGATAAACTTTTTATCAAGCGATGGTTACAGTAGATCTAAACTGTAGGCTTTGTTGATGAGTTCTGCTGTGTTTTTGACCTCTAGTTTTTTTAACATATTGAACCTGTGCGTTTCTACAGTTCGAGTACTGATATAGCGTTTGGCAGCTATTTCTTTGGTGGTCAATCCTTTGGATAGTAATTGTAGGATTTCTTTTTCTTTCAACGTTAGTTTTCTTTTTGGGGTCACTTCAGATAAGCTATCTATCATTTTGATAGACAATTCTTGATTGTAGTATTTGCTGCCTTCATAAACTTTTTTAATGGCTACTAGTAGTTCATCTTCATCCGTATTTTTTAACAAGTAACCGTAGGCACCGTATGAGGCACATTTTGCTACGTAATTTCCATCATCATGCATAGAAATGGCAATTGCTTTGATGTTTTTGTATGATGATCTTAATTTGATTAAAACCTCAAAACCATTCATTTTGGGCATCGACAAATCCAATAAGATGAGGTCTGGGTGTCTTCCTTTTTCCAAAGCCTCGAAAAGGGCTTCACCATCAGATACGCTAGTTAGGACTTCTAAATGTTCGTGTTTGTTTAGCAATGAAGTCAATCCATCTCTAAACAATTGGTGATCGTCGGCAACGATTAAGTTTATTTTATCCATGGCTCAAGGGGATTTCAATTTCGACAACAGAATTTTTAGGCTTACAATCAAATATAATGAAACCATTCAAAATTTCTACACGCTCTTTAATGTTAATGATTCCAGCACCAATAGTGGCTGCTGTTTCATTGTAGCCGCTTCCGTCATCGAAGTAGAAAATGGAAAGATGATCTTCAAATTCAGTCATAGAAATCCTTATCTTACTTGCTTGGGCATGTTTTACACTGTTGTTGATCAACTCTTGGCTAATTCGAAAGATGCTTATAGCAATATGGTCATTGATTTTAGTTTGTTCTTTAAGTAGGTTATCGTCGAGTTTGATATTAATATTTGTACTGGTTCTAATGAGATTTACAAATGTTTTTAATGTTTCGCCTACTCCAAAATCAACAAGGGAAGGAGGCATCAGGGCGTAGGTCATTCTTCTGGTTTCTGCGATGGTGTTGTCAATCAACAATTTCATTTTTTCTTTTTCGTCAAGGGAGATGGTCATGTTTTCTACAAAAAATCTAAGACTGGTTAGCAATGGACCAATCCCATCGTGTAATTCTTGAGCTAATCTTTTTCTTTCGGTCTCTTGTCCTTCAATCAGAATCCTTTTTTTAGTGGTATTGGCTTGAGTAAGTTTTTGTTGGTATTCAATCAATTTATCTTTCATTTTGATCAATGAATTCCCCAGAACATCTTCTTCTGTTTGGGGGCTATAATCGCTGTCAAATTTCATTTCTCCAATTTCGTGTGAAAAATCAATCGCTCCACTCAATGATTTGTTCAATGAGTTTAGTGCTTTACAAATGTCATTTATTTCGGTGAAAGCTGTTTTTTTGTTTGTACAGGCTTCATAATTTCCTTTGGTCATGCCCAACAATCTGTGGGTAACGTTTTTTAGAGGTCTAGTCACCAGTTGAGAGAAGAGGATTCCGCAAATAAGAGCAACAATAAGAATACCACTGGCAATATAGAGTAGTTTGGTTTTCATGCGTTGTAAAGGAAGAATAACTTCGGTCACATCCATTTCTGTGAGAATGGCCCAATGGAGGTTTGATACTTTGAGTGGCTCGTAAACACTATATACCCATACCCCTCTGTAATCTTTGTAGATTCCCTGTTTTAAAATTTGGTTGAAGGTATTGAGGACACTTTTGGTTTTGGCAATGATGCTAAAAGGCGCTTGGGTTTTGTAAAATCTAGAGATAGACCTCAATCTGTAATCTTGTCCTACCAGGTAAGTCTCACCAGTTTCTCCCATTCCTGTTCTTTCCAGTAATATTTGTTGTATGTATTTCCCGCTAAGGGTTTTAAGGCTAGTGATGCTGTCGTTTTGAACTTTGACAAGACCTATGAGCAAATTGCCATTGTTGGAGAGTGGTGTCAAATCATAGATACCACTACGATCAATGACAAAAGGCAGACGGCTGAGGTCTTTTAGGTTAAACTCGTTTGTAGAATCTTCTGTGTTCTCCATAAAGTGAAACCACTCTGAGTGCAAGTATTCTTCTATTTGTCTTCGTTTTAAACGTTCTATGGAACTCAATTGAGAGAGTATCCTTTCTTCTATGATGTCTTCAAACAAGTGATAAAACGAGGTGGATAGTGAAATGACGACCACTAGTAACAGCGAGTTGATGGTGATGATAAACCATGTTTTGATATGCATTGCGTTTCTATATTAGGATAAATCGGTGATACTTCTAAAGTACAAAAAATCAGACATATACGTTAGGAGAGCATT
>NZ_JBDNAI010000037.1:0-9389 GCF_039768515.1 Wenyingzhuangia sp. | reverse complement strand
GCAAAAGAATTCCCAACGGCATGAGGTAAAGCTTTTGGATGGGGTGCCCAAGACAACACAACTTTTAATTTTTTCTTAGCGGGCTTGTGTTCTTCAATAGTGATTGCATCTGCCAAAGCCTGCAAAGGATGTCCAACAGAGGACTCCATATTTAAAATAGGAACCGTCGCGTATTTTACAAAAGCAGACAACACCTCTTCTGATTCGTCCTTTGCTTTGTCTTCTAATCCTGCAAAAGCACGAATAGCAATTACATCGCAATATTGAGAAATGACCTCAGCAGCTTCTTTTACATGCTCTGACTTTCCTTGATCCATGATTGTTCCATCTTCAAATTCCAATTGCCAGCCTTCCGCACCAAAATTCATAACGATAGGTTCCATCCCTAAATTCAACGCAGCTTTTTGTGTACTCAAACGAGTTCGCAAACTGTTATTAAAAAACAACAATCCTATCGTTTTATGTTTTCCTAGATGGTTGAATCTTAACGGATCTTTTTTGAGTTCAATCGCCTCATTTACCGTGGCTTTGATGCTTGGTAAGTCGTGAATGGATAAATAGTGTTTCATGGACTTATTAAATTTTGATAATGTTCAAAAATACAAAATACCTTGATGATATTCTTATTTATACTCATCTGTTTCTAATTTTTCAAAACACAGAACGCAGGACAACCAAAAGAACAAACCTCATTAAATTATAATCTAATGAGGTTTTTCGGTTATCAATTTTAATGCTTTATCTCAAAAAGAGGTCTGATCTTTATAGGGTTAAAAACGAAAGCTATCTTGTAAACTATTTTTTACAACAAGTCTTTCAAAGCTTTTATAAAGACCTCCAAATCAGATTTTCTCACATTCAATGGGGGTAATATACGTAACAGTTTTTTGTTACTCGATCCACCTGTAAATATCTTATGATCATAAATCAACTTTTTTCTTAGCGCTGCCACTTCAAAATCGAATTCTAAGCCCAACATCAACCCTAAGCCTTTTACCTGCTTGAGCCCTGGCAAACTTTTCACTTGCTCTTTAAAATAAGTATTGATTTCAGAAACATTCTCCATCAATTTCTCTTCTTTCATGACATCTAAAACAGCTATTCCTGCCGCACACGCTAGATGAGAACCTCCAAAAGTAGTTCCCAACATTCCAGACCATGGCTCGATAGATTTATGAACCAACACACCTCCTACAGGAAAACCATTCCCCATTCCTTTGGCCATAGGAATAATATCTGCTTTAACATCGTGATGCTGGTGTGCGAAAAACTTACCAGATCTTCCATACCCAGATTGTACCTCATCAAGAATTAGACATACATTGTTTTCTTGTGTGACTTTTCTCAATTCTTTTAAAAATGCTGTTGTAGGCTGATCTAATCCTCCTACTCCTTGGATAGGTTCAATAATAACGGAAGAGACATCACCTCGAGCAATCTCTTTCTTTACGCACTCAATATCATTCAAAGGCAAAATCGTGACTGGATTGTGCGCATTGATAGGCGCAATAATTTTTGGATTATCTGTGATAGATACCGCACCTGAAGTACGACCATGAAAACCATTTTTAAACGCAATAATTCTAGACTTATTGTTCTCAAAAGAAGCAACTTTAATCGCATTTTCATTGGCCTCAGCTCCTGTAGAACACAGAAACAAAGCATACTCATCTCCACATCCAGAAAGCTCTCCTAGTTTCCTAGCCAACTCCAACTGTAAAGGGTTTTGAATGGCATTGGAATAAAAACCTATTTGACTCAATTGAGTCTCAATGGCAGCTTTATAACTTGGATGCGTATGACCTATGGAAATCACTCCATGACCTCCATATAAATCTAAATATTTATCTCCTTTATCGTCCCAAACATAAGCTCCTTCTGCTTTTACAGGGGTTACGTCATACAATGGGTAAACATCAAATAGTTTCATTTTTTATATCGTATTGTACCGTTTTACTTGTCGGTTTATTTTAAATCCATCCTAAATTAAAATCCTGTTCCTTTCAAATGCAATCCTTCTGTCTCCGCAAATCCAAACATCAAATTCATGTTCTGAACAGCTTGACCCGAAGCCCCTTTTAGTAAATTATCAATAGCTGAATACACCAATAAATGATCTCCGTGCTTTAGGATAGAGATTGCACATTTATTTGTGTTTACAACTTGCTTCATGTTTACGGGCGCATCTGTAAGGTGAACAAAGGGCGCGTCTGCATAAAACGATGCAAATATTTCTCTTGCTTCTTCAATAGTTCCATCAAATTTAGTGTACACTGAAGCAAAAATTCCACGACTAAAATTTCCTCTGTTTGGGATAAAAAACAACTCTCCTACTTGTGCTTCTTGTAATTCTGCTAAAGTCTCTCCTATTTCTCCCAAATGTTGATGAGTAAATGGTTTGTACACAGAAAAGTTATTATCTCTCCAAGGAAAATGAGAAGTTCCTGAAGGAGAAACTCCCGCTCCCGTAGCCCCAGTCGTTGCATTGATATGTATATCACGCTGTAACTTTTTGGCTTTTGCTAATGGCAGTAGAGCAAACTGAATACATGTAGCAAAACACCCTGGATTAGCAATGAAATTTGACTTTTTAATTTCTTCTCTTCTCACTTCTGGCAACCCATAAACAAACTTCTTTCCTTCAAAAAGCATATCCGCATTTAAACGAAAATCGTTGCTTAGATCAATGATTTTTGTACGATCGGAAAATGTATTGTTTTGCAAAAAAGAAGTCGAATTTCCATGACCTAAACACAGAAAGAGCACTTCTACATCTTTGTTTATTGCACTTGTAAAACTTTGTTCAGTATCCCCCAACAAATCTGCGTGCACCGCATACAATTTATTTCCAGCATTGGAAGTACTGTATACAAAATCTAATTCTACCTGAGGATGATTCAGTAAAATTCTAATCAACTCTCCTGCTGTATATCCTGCTCCTCCTACTATTCCTGCTTTTATCATTCTTTATGTTTTGACCATTTGGCAACAAACGGTTCGCTTGCGCCTCATTTTTTTTATTAAAAAGACAATTACGCCTCTAACAAATCTTTGTTTACGTGATAGAAAATTTTATTCTGCATCCCATATATTTTTATAAATCCTTTGGCATCTTGAGAGCTCCAAGCATTGTTTTCCTCTCCATAGTCTGCAAATCCTGAAGCCATTAAGTCGTACTTAGAATTCAATCCTGTCACAACAAAATGATAAGGCCTTAGGGTCACATAAACATCACCTGAAACTGTTTTTTGAGAGTCTTCTAAGAACTTTTCAATATTTCGCATCAGGGGTTCTAAATACTGACCATCATGAAACAATGTTCCATAAGAGGTTGCCAATCCTTCTTTAGCAATTTGCTGTGCTTTGGAAAGCGTATGCTTTTCTAGTAAATGATGTGCTTTTATAATGACGGTAGCTGCCGCAGCTTCAAAACCAACACGCCCTTTGATACCAACAATAGTGTCTCCTACATGAATATCTCTACCAATGGCAAAAGCAGAAGCCACGGCTTCTAACTTTAAAATATTATTCACCGGGGTGTCTTTTTCTCCATTGAAAGCAATCAACTCTCCTTTATCAAAGGTTAAGGTCACTTCTTGTTCATCCTCTCTTTGCAATTGACTCGGATAAGCTTCACTTGGTAGTGCTTTCTGAGATTTCAGAGTCTCTACACCTCCAACTGATGTCCCCCAAATCCCCTTGTTTACTGAATATTTAGATTTCTCCCAATTCATATCAACTCCATGAGATTTTAGATAATCTATTTCCGTTTGACGAGATAATTTTAAGTCTCGAATAGGAGTGAGGATTTCAATTTCTGGAGCTATCGTCTGAAAAATCATATCAAAACGAACTTGGTCATTTCCTGCTCCGGTAGAACCGTGTGCAATGTATTTGGCACCTACAGATTTTGCATATTTTACAACTTCAATAGATTGAAATACACGTTCTGCGGAAACAGACAATGGATAGGTATTGTTTTTTAATACATTCCCATACACCATGTACTTTATTGCTTTGTCGTAGTATTTCTCTAAAATATCTTTGTTCTCATGTGAAGTCACTCCCATTTCATAAGCCTTCTTCTCAACAACAGCCAATTCTTCTTTGGTAAAACCACCCGTATTTACCAAAATAGAATGTACTTCTAGCTTTAACTCGTTAATTAAATATTTTACACAATAAGACGTATCTAAACCTCCGCTGTATGCTAATACTACTTTATCCATGTTCTTTAGTTTGTAAAGTTTTAAACTGCCTATCCGTGACTTTATTCATTTCAAGTTCAGTAAAACTTAATTTACTTATTTTAAATTATTTATCTGCTGTGGAATTGATATTGGAAGATCTTTTAAATTTTTCATCACCTTTACGTTCAACCAATAATTGCACTTGGCAAAAATACGGAATGTGAATGAAACATTAAAAATTAACAAGTGAAAACACTAATCCTGAATGGAATTAGAATTTTTAAACAAAAACTACCCTTTTTTAGTAAAGATTTTATCTTTTAGCTTGGCTAATTTGGTTTTGAATTCCCAGCTTGGCTCTTTGGAGACACTGTGCTGTTTGCGTTTCACTTCTTTCGGATCATGAAGCATCCCTGTACACAAGCACATTTTATGATCGTTGCGCTCTAGGATGTCATAATTTTTACAAGACCTACACCCATTCCAAAACGCTTCATCACTGGTCAGCTCAGAAAAAGTAACTGGCTTATATCCCAATTCATAATTTATTTTCATCACTGCCAAACCGGTTGTGATACCAAATATTTTTGCGTCAGGATATTTCTCTTTTGAGTATTCAAAAATTTTAGACTTGATTCTTTTCGCTAATCCTTGATTTCTATAATCTGGATGGACAATCAACCCTGAATGCACCACGTATGACTTATTTTCCCAAGTTTCTATGTAACAAAAGCCTCCAAACTTCAGCCCGTCCAAGGCAATCACCGCATCACCACTTTCTAGTTTTTTCTTGATGTATGCCGGTGTTCTCTTCGCAATACCTGTACCTCTTACCTTGGCAGAAGTTTCAATCGTATCGCAGATGATATCGGCGTATTCAAAGTGTGATTTATTTGCAGTTACAATTTTCATTGTGGTTGTATTTTTTTGGTTTTTTTCGTGTTTGGCAATATTCGTTGTGGGCTTAGATAGTGAAAAACTACCCCCTACATCGTCGCCTAAGAAAAGACACCACAAATGGTTTGTTGAAGTAAACTTCTACAAAATATGAGAAAATTAATAATTTAACTGCTTGCTGCATGATAAAAAAAATAGGTCGCAAAAATACAATTATAAATTAAACTGATGAAAAAAATCAACACAAAGACCAAATATTATCAAATTTCGAAGACTCTTGACAAAAAAATGAAAGCGCGCTAAAATTGATCTTCAATATTTTTTAGTGTTGTTTTGATGGTTTCTGCATCAGTAACATACGCCTGATTGTTTACTTTTTTTTCTGGAAACTGTTCTATCATGAGGGTCTGAGACGGGAATGCAAAATCAACACCAAGTTCTGAAGCCAAATTCAAAATAGCCATATGCAAACGGTGCTTAGAAGATTGTTCAACACCCCATTCCAAAGAAACAAAATAAGTATTGATTAAGATTTCAAGAGCTGAATCTCCAAAACCAGTAAACTCAACATTATACGACTGGGTCAATGTTTCTGGATGAATTTCAATAATTCTTCTCACCCCAGTCACAAAGGCTTCAATCAGAACAGGTGGCGTGTCATATTTTATCCCTAATTTGGTTTGATATCTTCTGTATTGTCTCAAACCCTTATTGTTAATAACGATCTCAGAAAGACGGCTATTGGGTATAGAGAAAATAGAAGTGTCTATAGCTCTAATTCTTGTCGATCTAAATCCAACTTCTTCTACCGTACCTTCTACTCCCCCTCCTTCAATCCAATCTCCAATCTGAAAAGGTTTGTCTAAAAAGATCATAAACGTACCAATCAAATTCTTAACTGTATCTTGTGAAGCTAAAGCTACTGCCAAACCTCCAATAGAAGCTCCTGCGATAACCGTTGTGGTATTGACCCCAAAAACCGTCAACATTTTTAACCCTCCTATAAAAACAACAAGAACTTTTAACAGCCTACTTAAAATAGGAGCCAATTGATCATCCAACTTGCTTTCGGTTTTAGAGGTATAAGAAACAAACACTTCTATAAGAACACTAACGATTTCCAAAAAGACATATATCCATAGAACAATTTGCCCTATTTCTAGTCCTTTTATCAAAAACGAATTGATATCAATTTGAAACTGTAGGGTAGGCACGTATACTTCTACGACATAAAACACAACCAACAAGGCTGAAGGCCTAGATAGCTTGTTCAAATTCTTACTTAAAGAATCATGAGTAAACTTCATGAAAAATGACTCCAACAGCTTTAATAGGTGAAAAAGAATTTTATTCAAAACCCAAGTGAGAAAAGCACCTAGCAGTATAAAAATTAATATCCCTAAATATTGCCACAACTCCACACCTAGAAATGTGATATGACCAAAGCCTGGAACAATACTCTTAATAAAATCTGTGCCCACAGGAAAAACATTGTGATACAGTGTAAAAATCTTATCTGCAGTTTCTTTGCTGTAGTACCATTTTCCGTTTATTTTTTCTAAATAAACTTCTGGCAAACGATCTGGAAACAGTACGTATTGATTTGTTCTTTCAACCCCCGAAAGAGAATCTTTATAATTTTCATTGGATGGCACTTTGTTGAAATCTATTTTGAGACCTTTCCCGTCTAAAACTTGTTTTATTTTTAAAACAATATCGATAGCTTCCTCTTCAGACTTTCCATAAACAACTTTCGCTGCTTTGGCTTGATCATAAGACTCGGGTTGTAAGAAATGTAAGTGCGTATAAATGGTTGTATACGGACTTGAAACATCAACTTTTGGCTCCTCTGCGTTTTGGGCAAATAAAGAAAAAGAGATCAAACTAAGTAAGAGATAACATATTTTCATGATAATAATTCCAATGTTTGATTCAAAAGTACATATTTACCTGTTTACTTTTTTAAAAACATCAATCATATTGATCTAAAAAAGCACAAAAAAACAGGTAGAATGGTTTTTACAGGCCCTAGTGAAATCCCAACAACAGACAAAAAAAGCCAATCAGCTATTTTATCTCCTGCTCCTTTTCGGTTTTCTTTTTTTCTTAAAAGATCGATCTTCACCTTTGGGCTTAGCCCTGTCCAAAACGCTAACAAACCCATCTTGAGTTTTCTTATCTCTTGCCGTTTTAGATTTTTTATTGATGATTCCTTTGGGTACGGTTACAGCATCATCAAAGGTGTTTTTGGCTTTAAAATCTTTTTTATAACCCGTGTTTCCTCCTTTGGGAAGAAGCTTATTTAACAAATCTTTTCTTCCTATTTTGGTTAAAGATTTGCGAATCCAAGCTTGATTTTCTTTTTTATACCAGAAGAAGAATCTATGCTGTTCTTCCTTCTCTTTGGCGGTTTTAGGCGTATCCATTTTTTCTAGGGTATACGGATGATACCCACTGTAATAAATCACTGTCGCTACGGTCATAGGCGTAGGAGTAAAGCCTTGCACTTGCTCCAACTGAAATCCCATGTCCTTAGTTTCTGCTGCCATGTTGGCCATGTCTTCTAAGTCGGACTGAGGATGACTAGATATGAAATAAGGAATCAGTTGTAAATTCAATCTCTTCTTTAAATTGATCCTATCAAAAATCTTTTTAAAATCATGAAAATTAGAAAATGAGGGTTTACGCATCAATCTTAATACTTTGTCCGAAGTGTGCTCTGGTGCAACTTTTAACCTCCCCGAGACATGATTTGTAACCACCTCTTCAGTGTAAGCTTCTAGTTCTTTGGGACAAGCGTTTTTATTAAATTCTGGAACCAACATATCATAACGAATCCCCGAACCAATGAATGATTTTTTAACTTTTGGATGCTTATCTACCGATTGATAAATATCGGTTAAAGGTGCATGTGAAGTATCTAGATTGGAACAAATTACGGGATTGATACAAGAAGGAGCGACACATTTATCACAAATTTCTTGAACTTTTCCTTTCATTTGATACATGTTAGCAGAAGGACCACCAACATCAGACAAGTATCCTTTGAAATCTGGCATGTTTGCTACTTTGTCTACTTCTTTCAAAATAGATGTCTTACTTCTGCTCGCTATAAATTTCCCTTGATGTGCCGATATGGTACAAAAACTACAACCTCCAAAACAACCCCTATGGGTATTGATGGAAAACTTAATCATTTCAAAAGCAGGAATCGGGCCTCTTTTGTTATATTTTGGATGTGGTAATCGTGTATATGGCAAATCAAAAGAGGCATCAATTTCTTTTTCCAACATGGTTGGGTAAGGAGGGTTGATCACCACAACTTCCTCTCCTACATCTTGTAAAATTCTACCTCCATAGGTTTTGTTTGACTCCTGTTCTACTATTTTAAAATTTGCCGCAAAGGTCTTTTTATCTTCCAGGCAATCTTCGTGAGCACTCAACCTTTTTGTAGACCAGTTTTTGTTTTTTTGCAAGGCTTCTCCTTTGGGTTGCAAGTAAGAAGTCTGCTTTATTGTTTTCAATGAACTGAAAGGAACTCCTTTTTTTAACAAAGTTACCATCTCTTTCAAAGGCTGCTCTCCCATTCCATAAATCAATAAATCTGCGCCTGACTCTTTTAAAATACTTGGCTTCAAAGTGTCAGACCAATAATCATAATGAGTAACTCGTCTCAAAGAGGCTTCAATTCCTCCAAGAATAACTGGCGTATCTGGAAATTTATCTTTTAAAATTTTAGTATAAACAGTAGAAGCATAATCTGGTCTAAACCCAATATCTCCATTTGGAGTGTAAGCGTCTTTGTCTCGTTTTCGCTTGCTTGCTGTATAATTACTTACCATTGAATCCATGACTCCTGATGTAACGCCAAAGAACAATCTTGGCTTCCCTAGTTTTTCAAAGTCTTGCAAATTGTCTGTTACGCTAGGTTGTGGCACAATGGCTACTTTCAATCCATAACTTTCTAACAAACGCCCAATCACTGCAGGCCCAAAGGAAGGATGATCTACATAGGCATCTCCACTAAACAAAATGACATCTAATCCTTCCCAACCTCTAATTTTACACTCTTTCTTAGTGGTCGGCAACCAGCTCGATAATCTTAACTCTTGTTCCATGAGACAAAGATACATGGAATAACAAGAATAACCATATGGCTTTTGATAATATAGCGATCTACTGTCTTATTTGTTTTGTCTCCTTTCCTAAAGAAAAACACCTTAGGCCTAAGCTCTTACCTTACGATTATCTTTTTGGTGACTCCTCCTTTATTGGTTTCCACACGTACCAAGTACATGCCTG
>NZ_JBDNAI010000151.1:0-8519 GCF_039768515.1 Wenyingzhuangia sp. | reverse complement strand
TTGAGTCTTATTTCAGTAAGTTTGATTATAACTATGATGGAAAGTACTACTTAACAGGTTCTTTAAGACATGATGGTTCTTCAAGATTTGCGAACGAGAAGTGGGGAACATTTGGTTCTGTTGGTGCTTCATGGGTAATGTCTGAAGAAAGCTTCATCCAGAACATAGACTTTATAGAGTTTTTAAAGGTTAAAACTTCTTGGGGTGTAGCGGGTGATCAAGCAGGTGTTGGATTAACATCAGGATATGATACATTTAATGTTGGTAACTTAGCTGGAAACATTTCAATCGCTCCAGGTGGTAATGGAAATCCAGACCTTACTTGGGAAGAGTCTGAAATGTTACAAACAGGAGTTGAATTTGATTTAGGTGTTGTTGAAGGATCTTTGGATTACTACAGCAAGAAAACAAAAAATCAATTCTTTAATAGAAACGTAGGACCATCTCAGGGAATCTCTTCTATTTTAGTGAATGATGGTGAGCTTGAAAACGTAGGTTATGAATTTGACTTAACAGGTCACTTAATCAATAAGAAAGATTTCTCATTAGACTTAAACGTAAATGGTGAGATCATTGAAAACAGAATTACTGAAATGCCATTGGATCCTGCAACAGGAAACCAACAAGTACTTAACGGTGTATTATCTGTAGGTAGATCAATCTTTGATTTCTATGCTCGTGAGTGGGCTGGTGTAGATCCATCTGATGGAGCACCAATGTGGTACCAGTATTATGATGATATTAACAACAACGGTGTTTTTGATGCAGACGAACCAACTTCGGGTGCAAACTCATGGATTCCTGCAGATGCTGATGTAACAAATGCATCTGGTTCTATTGTTGAATATCAACAAGTTGTTCCTGGAGCAAATATTAAGAAAAGAGTAACAAAATCTTATGCTGAAGCATCAGAAGTATATTTAAACAAATCAGGTATCGCTGATATTAGAGGAGCGTTTAGATTAACAGGTAGAGTAAAAGACTTTACTTTCTCTACGCAGTTTACTTATAGTTTAGGAGGATATGCATATGATGGACAATATGGAGAATTAATGTCAGACCGTTTTGGTGCAGTTGGAAACAACTACAGTAAAGACATCGCTAACAGATGGACAACACCTGGTCAAATTACAGATGTTCCTCGTTTAGCAGATGGTGCTGATCAAAATGCAACATCTTACTCTTCAAGATTTGTAACATCTACTGACCATTTAGCATTAAACAACGTAAATGTTAGCTACAATGTTCCTAGTACATATTTAGAAGGTAAAGGATTGGATACATTCAACATTTGGATGTCTGCTGATAACTTATTTATGAATACTGCTAGAAGAGGATTTTTACCAACCACAAGTGAAAGTGGAAGTTCAGGTCGTAGATTATACGCACCAATGACTACTATCACTTTGGGTGTTAGATTAAAGTTTTAATTTAAAAAAATAAAAGAAAATGAATAAATTATTTAATTACGGATTACTATCAGCATTGGCTTTATTAAGCTATAGCTGTGAACCGGACTTCTTAGAAGATCCAGTATTGACCAACACAGGAACATTAACTTCTGTGCAATTTGAAGAAGCGGCTGCTTTAGACCCTTCACTACCTACTGGTTTAATGTCAGGTGTATATGCATTGACATTTACAACGGGTACAGGTGGAACAGGTGGTCATGATGATTTTGGAATGAAATCATATGATGTATTTTCTGACATGTTATCAGGAGATGTTGCCTTAAGTCAAAGTGTGTATGGATGGTACAGAGCATCTATTACTGAATTTGGTGCACCACAAGATTTTACTTTTGGTGATAACAGACAAGTTTGGAGATATTACTACAGAATCATTAGAGGATGTAACTCAGTGATTGATGGATTGGGTGGAATGGATGCAACTCCAGAAAGCCAGGCGAACAAATATACAATGGGTCAAGCGAAAGCTTTAAGAGCTCATTCTTATTTTTACTTAGCAAACTTCTATCAGAAAGAATATGATGCTAGTGAGCCAATTTTACCAATCTACCGTTCTGCAGCTGACCAAAATGGTCCTAAAGTGCCTGCAAGTGAGATCTATGACTTAATGGAATCTGACTTAACAGATGCAATTGCATTATTAGATGGATACAACAGAGATAACAAAACAGAAATCAATCAAGATGTAGCAAAAGCATTGTATGCATATGTGTTAGGTGCAAGAGGTACAGATTATACCAAAGCTTATAACATGGCTGTTCAAGCGATTAGCAACTATCCAGTAATGGTTGGTGCTGAAGTGACTGGTGGATTTAACAATGTTAATACTCCAGGATGGATGTGGGGTGTTGATTTAAATCAAGATATTGGTTTAGGTTTGATCTCTTGGTGGGGACAAATGGATTACTATAGCTATAGTTATCCAGCTTATGGAGATTTAAAAGCAATTGATGCTTCTTTATTCGCACAGATTCCTGCTAATGATATCAGAAAAGGACAGTTTTTAAACAATACAGCCTTTGCACAACACTTAATGCCTTTATTTAAGTTTTATGATTCAGACAGAGTACACACAGGTACTTCTTCAATCGTAAAAGCAGATTATGTATACATGAGAGTTGCAGAAATGCACTTAATGGCTGCTGAAATGGCTGCATTTGCTGGTAATGACGGTGCTGCAAGAGTACATCTTAAAAACTTAGTGAGTACAAGAGTTCCGGATGCATCTTATATTGATGGATTGTCTGGACAAGCTCTTAAGGATGAAATTTACTTACAGACTCGTATTGAATTATGGGGTGAAGGTAAAAGTTACTTAGCAATGAAACGTAACAAAGCTACTGCTACGAGAGGTTCAAATCACCTATCATTTGTTGGGGAACCAATTCCTTACAACGATGAAAGAATGACTTTTGAAATTCCAGAAGGAGAGATTCAATACAACCCTTTCATTAGCACACAAAACCAATAATAACCTTTAGCGATCGCTTTTCACAAAGGGATCGCTAATTATTAAAACTCATAAAAATGAACAAATTAAGAATACTTTTATACATGTGTATAGCTGTTTTTACATTAAACAGTTGTACAGACGAAGTAGAACCACAAGATACGCCATACATTACGTTTGAGACCTCTAGTATGGACATTACTTTTGACCAAGGTGGATCTGTAACACAAGAAGTTAAAGTTTATGCAGCCAATACTTCTGATCAAGAAAGAACTGTAGGTATCGCTGTTGTTGGAGCTTCAACGGATGTTGATGCGGCAGCTTATGTTGTACCAACGACTGTAACTTTCGCAGCTGGATCAAATGTAGCTGTATTGAACATTGATTTAACAGATGTAAACATGTCACCTTTTGCATCCCAAACTTTAGTTGTATCGATTACGAACGCACCTGAAATTTATACAGGTGAAGACTTAACAATCAACGTAGGATTAAGATGTCCAAACAACGGAGTTAAGGTAAAGATGGTCTTAGGTTTTGATAGCTGGCCAGAAGAAGTATACTGGAGATTGGTTGATGTGAATGCAGGCGTAATTGTATTGGCAAGTCAAGCAACACCAGGATACGGTGCTTATGCTGGAATGACAGGTGGTGTTACCATCCAAGAATGTGTTCCTTCAGGAGATTACCAATTACAAATCTATGATGGATACGGAGACGGTGGTACTTCTTATGTAGTGACTGCTGACGGTGTTCAAGTTGCAAATGTAAGTGCATCTTCTTATGGAGGTAGTACTTCTGTAGACTTTAGTATCTAGAGCATAAAAACATACTTTAAAAAACCATCTCTGCTTAGAGATGGTTTTTTTTGCACTTAATTTAACATATCTTTGCAGCATGACAACAGCAACAACCACAGCAACAAATATTTTTGGGATAAGAGCTATTATTGAGGCCATAAATAGCGGATCTACAATGAACAAAATTTATCTTCAAAAAGGGTTAAGAGGAAGTTTGTTTTTTGAGTTGAATCTTTTGATCAAAGAAAAAGGAATTACCACCAGTGTGGTACCCGTAGAAAAATTAGACCGCCTATCTAAATACAGCAACCATCAGGGCGCAGTTGCACAAATTTCTCCAGTTGGATTTCATGATTTAGAGGACTTGATTGAAAAGGTACTCAAAACAAAGGAAGCACCTATTTTCTTATTATTGGATCAGCTGTCAGATGTACGTAACTTTGGAGCTATTTTAAGAACGGCAGAATGCACCGGTGTTGCTGCTGTTATTGTTCAAAAGAATGGAAGTGCACCTGTAAATGCAGAAACCATAAAAACATCAGCTGGAGCAGCTTTTAAAATTCCAATTTGTAAAGTAGACCATATCAAAGACGCAATTTATATGCTACAAGCTTCTGATATTAAAACAGTAGCAGCAACTGAAAAAACGGAAACATCTATTTACGATGTGGCGCTCAACCAACCCATTGCAATCATAATGGGATCTGAGCATCGTGGGGTAAATCCTTCTATTCTAAAAATGGTAGACTTTAAAGCGAAATTGCCTTTGTTGGGAGAGATTGAGTCCTTGAATGTGTCTGTTGCTTGTGGTGCTTTTCTTTACGAAACCATCCGACAAAGATCAGTCAGCAATCAATCCTAAAGAAGAGATCACTCCCCTGGGTCACTAAGGGGTGTTTTTACATCATCATGGACTTCTTGATCACTTCGAGGGGGGACATAATTACCGTTTTCATCGAATAATAAATCGAATGCGGTTTCTTCAAAATAAGGGTCGGGTTTTTGAATCCCTTTGTGTTTATATATCATCGCAAATACAAGTCCAACGAGAAAGCCTGACAAATGACCTTCCCATGACATCCCCACTTGAATGGGTAAAACATACCAAATCATGCTTCCGTTCATAAAAATTACGATCAGGGAAACAGCTACCAACCTGAAATGCTTTTTGAGAAGACCACTAAAAAAAACAAAACTAAAAAATAGATATACAACACCACTGGCACCAATATGATAGGATTCTCTTGCAATAATCCAAGTAAGTAGACCGGTAAAAAAACCTCCATAGACCAACACTTTTAGTGCAACTTCTTTGTAAAACATAAAGGCACTTAAAAGGAGCGCAAATAAAGGGATTGTGTTATTGAATAGGTGTGCGGTGTTGCTATGGATAAAATGGGATAAAAAAACACCTCTAAACCCCTTGAAATCTCTAGGGTACACACCGTATTTATTGAAATTGTAGCCAAACTTAATTTCTATAAAATAAAGCATCCAAATCACCATAACATAGAAGATGGGTATGGTAAGCATGGATTTTGAAAAATAGAGTTGATTTGCCTGTTTCATAAGTCCAAAAGTAACAAAAAATGAACCAAAGTAGATTCTTACAGATTCTGTCAGAAAACTTTGTTATTTTTACCTTATGAATGCACCATTGGCAGAAAGAATCCGTCCGAAACATCTTGAAGATTATATAAGTCAGCAACATTTGGTGGGTGAAAATGGGGTTTTAACAAATCACATTAAACAAGGGATCATTCCCTCATTAATTCTTTGGGGACCTCCTGGAATTGGGAAAACTACGCTAGCAAATATTATCGCAACAGAATCAAAAAGGCCCTTTTATACCCTAAGTGCTATTAGTGCTGGAGTAAAAGAGGTTCGGGAAGTCATCGAAAAAGCAAAAAATAGTGGTGGCTTGTTTACCGTAAAAAATCCCATTTTATTTATTGATGAGATTCATCGGTTTAGCAAATCGCAACAAGACTCTTTATTGGGCGCCGTAGAAAAAGGATGGGTAACGCTTATTGGTGCTACGACAGAAAACCCAAGTTTTGAAGTCATCCCTGCCCTACTGTCTCGATGTCAAGTGTATATTTTGAATTCTTTTGACAAAAATGACCTCATCAATTTGTTAAAGAGAGCCATTAAAAAAGATGTATTGATCTCTAAAAAAGAGATTCAACTCACAGAAACTGCCGCATTATTGCAGGTGTCGGGAGGCGATGCTCGAAAATTACTCAATATTTTTGAACTAATCGTTGGTGCAGAAGAAAGGATTGAAATTACCAACGAATTGGTCTTGTCTAAAGTTCAAAAGAATACAGCTCGGTATGACAAAACTGGAGAACAGCATTATGATATCATTTCTGCTTTTATAAAGTCAATACGAGGAAGTGACCCAAATGCTGCCGTGTATTATTTAGCAAGAATGATTGAAGGTGGTGAAGATGTAAAATTTATTGCACGGAGGATGCTTATATTGGCTTCAGAAGATATTGGAAATGCAAATCCAACTGCATTTATATTGGCAAACAACACGTTTCAAGCTGTAGCTGTGATTGGACATCCTGAGTCTCGTATTATTTTAAGTCAATGTGCCGTATACCTTGCAAATTCTGCAAAAAGTAATGCTTCGTACATGGCTATAAATGAAGCTCAGAATCTCGTTAAACAAACTGGAGACTTATCGGTACCGCTACATTTGCGAAATGCCCCAACAAAATTAATGAAAGATATTGGCTATGGCAAAGAGTATGCCTACGCACATAATTACCCTGAAAACTTTGTGAGTCAAGAATTTTTACCTGAAGAAATTTCAGGCAAAAAACTCTATGATCCTGGAAATAATCTACGCGAAAATCAATTTAGAGATCTTTTAAGAAAAAGATGGAAGGATAAATATGGCTATTAATTCAGACTAATCAAAAATTAGATTGAGTCCCATTTGAAAGGAAGCACTGCTCGCATTTGCCAGATTATTGAACGCAAAAAGACTATCTACCATACCAAAAAGAGAGACATTTCCTATTTGAGTAGAAATTCCGACACCTACATTATGAAAAGAATAATCGTCTACCGTATAGGTTACTTTGGCATGGAGTTTTTCTGTAAATGTCTTCTCATAAAATCCCGTGATGGCATACTGCGGACGTAAAGGTCTCATAATGGTGTGTATTTGGAGTCCAATAGCATCCGAATAAAATTCCTTGAAGGTGTTGTCATAGCAAAATTTACTTCTTCTTTCCGAACCAAAACTGTATTTTAAAGCTGCATTTACTTTTGTTGGTCTCCAAGAAGTATATGCATTTGCGTTGTTGCCCCTTGGTACTTTTTCTTCAAAATCGGCATTTAACGCTGCCCAATAATTTGTTGGGTTAGCGGGGTCAAACAAAAAATTTACTCCTTCAAAAGTATAACTTCCTTTTACGGTGGTGTTTTGAACTTTTTTTGAATAATTAATGTATCCAAAATCGATTATACTTCCGGTAAACTCCAATCTAGGCGAAAGATGATAGGTGAGTCCAACATCGAGTCCAACTCCCAAACTCCCTCCTAAAAAAGAGTTGGCAATAAGTTCCATCGGGTTTTCTAGGTATTCATCGTTTACAACCAAACCTGCGGATAAAAAATTTAAGTCGATGGTGTTCAAATAGTTGGTATATATATTATTTGTTCCTAGTTGTGTTGTAACGGTTCCAGAATTATTTTGAGTTTCAATATTTAATGTGGAAGAATATACCTTAAGCCTACCTCCTAGTGTCAGCTTTTGATTTATTTTTCTGGACATCCCAACATGTAAGATACCTGCAAAATCTACTTTATAAAGGAGTTGTGACAAGTCAAAGCTTTTATTAAGATAGGGAGCATTCCCTTCATTTAACAACGTAATTACATCTTTGGGCCAGTAAGCAATGGCATCCAATTCTTGGTAAAAGCCGAAACTAATATAGGTTTTATCGTTCACTCTAAAACCGGCATTTAAAACATCAATTTGAACATTGATTTTTAGGTGATCTTCGGGTGTCAATTTATTTAAAAGACGGAAAATTTTTGTATTGAAATCAATGCCATCTTCAGAAAAAAGATCGTTTAATTTGAAGTTCTTTAGAGCAACATCTCCAGACATTCCCGAGAGAAAAGGAATTCCAATATGAAACTTGTAGTTTGTTTCCGCACCAGGATTTAACAAAAGGGTTTGAGGGTTTTCTGCAAAACCATATAAAACCTGTTTGTTTTGCGTTTGTATACTTAGAGATACAAAAAGCAGCATCAGAAAAATGAATCTCTTCATAATTATTCGGTAGCTATAAAATAGGTTCCAGCGGATTTCAGTACAAACGCTCTTGGATCATTTTCAATGAGGGGTGTGGCGGCTCCAGAAATGGTTACTGAGGTTCTAGTTTTTCTAGTGTTCAAAATAATTGGATTTAAACGAACTTCAATGGTTTCTTGAAAGTCAAATGCTTCATTTTGAGCGGGTATATTTAGCGGGTTTAAGGTGTAGATAATCGTTCCATTATCATCTAAAAATGCTATCTCCACAGTAAAATCTCTGGGCATTTCATTCTTACCTTCGATATCAATAATAATTTTATCCAAGTTATCTCGGAGATAGGCATTCTCTAGAATACGGAAATCTGACACATCAGATACTGGGTTTACATTTTCTGCACCCGATACCGGGTCTATAAAATCATTGGAATCTAAAGCGAAATAAACCAGGGGTGTTTTTATGACTGGCCGATGCTCAAAATCCTCTACTTGATTAAAATCTAACGTTTCTGAGCATGCCAG
>NZ_JBDNAI010000001.1:0-5006 GCF_039768515.1 Wenyingzhuangia sp. | reverse complement strand
TTAGGATAAAATTTAGTAAACATATACCCTGTTGTACAATGCTTGTTACTAGTACCACTACTACGGTGTTTTCCATAACTACCTGTACTTTCATACCAAAGTTCTGCTGTTCTTTGATTTTCTGGCGCTTTGGTTGTAATAACTTGTCCATCAATAATATGCCATCTGTAAAAACGTGGGTCACGATTATCAAAAGGCTTAGTCGCATCATATCCACTTTCTGGATGGTCTGTTGAAAGTCCATTAGCCATTCCAAAATTTTGATGAATAAAGTTGTGCGTAGGTGAAATACTTTCTGAGAAAATACTGCTATCCCCACCCGTTGAAATTTCTCTATTTACTCCTGATGACATAAATCTTCGCGCTTGATCAGCATTACCTCCAGTGGCCGCAAATATAAATTCTGTACTCCCAGGCCACGCATTAGGTGTTGGAGACTTCCAAAACACTTCATCATAATTTTCCCATGAGGATAAGGCATAGTAACCTTGGTCAGTCAATTTAAGAACTTCTGCAAAAGCGTCTACCGCCATATCACATAGTTCTGTATCGTATTGATACGTGTTCATGGCACCATTGTTACCATACATCAATGGACTAGCTGCTAAAAGGAGGTTCTTTCCCTGAAAAGCATAAGCTGCTCCTTTGGTAAGCCTTCCTTTATTCTCCCCATTTGTAAGTCTACCATAGATTTCTTCGTCCCAATTGTTAGGTAGCAATTCAGCAGCTCTTATGTAATCTTCATTGGCAGCCAAAGCACATTCTTTGTATGTTTTTGGACGCGGTAAAGCATAGTCGTCTGTGATAACCTTATCGATGTAAGGAAAACGTCCCCAAAATTTCATAATTTCATTGTGGAAAAAAGCTCTAAAGAAATAAGCTTGTCCGAGGATGACATCTCTTTCAGCTTGCGATGCATCTACCATCAAATCAATATTTGCAATGACAATATTCGCTTTACGAATTCCACGCATACTGGCATCCCATACACCAGGTCTTTGCTTGTTAAAAGCATTATTACCCGTTACATCAGCACCAGTATTTCCATAACTTGTACCTTTCCAATTTGATAAATAAGAATAGTTATAAGTTGTTACGCTATTAAAAGTACCTTCATCAATTCGGCGACTTGCTTTGTATGCACCAACTCTTTCAACATACGCATCATCCCCAAATAAGTAATCTTGAAAGGTATGGGTTTGCATTTCGTATGAAACGACCAAAGCATACATTTCTTCCACAAAACCTTGAGCATTTTTAAAAGTAGAAAAAACTTCCTCTTCACTAAGAACAGACTCAGGTGCAACATCTAAATAATCTTCGCAAGAAACCGAAAACATAAGTCCCAATACGATTAGTATTTTTATTTTATAATTTTTCATTGTATCTTTTTTTAAAAATTCATATTAAAACCAAAGTTAAATCTTCTTAAAGTAGGATAGTCTCCCCTTGATTTTGCAGCTGAAGAAGCATTAAACTCACGATCGTCTGGTAGGTTTGACCACAAAATTAAGTTGTTACCATTTGCAAAAAGCTTCAATCCTTTAAGTCCTAATTTTTCATATGTTCTTTTTGGCACATCATAGGACAATGAAACTGCCTTCAATCTTGTTAATGAACCATCCAACCAATTATCTCTTGGGTTGGTCGCACCATTTGCAACAAATGCCGGTTGCGTATCGGTATTGTTTGGTGTATCTACCGTCCAATAATCCAAATCGTGTTGATAAATCAATGCGGTTTGTTGTGTAAATGTGTTGTTTGAAAAAGCTCTTGAAGTATTTTGAGTTCCATACAACTGGGCGGAAACATTCCATCCCTTGTAACTTGCTCCAAGAGTAGCACTCCAAGTCCTTTGTGGATTAGATGCATAACCAAATGCAGCATTATCAAAAGCACTGTTGTATAGACCATCACCGTCAAAATCAACCACATCATAATATCCTACCCTTGTCATTCCCTGGTTTTCTACTTTCGGTGTTGACATGTAGACATCATCCCAGTTGGTTAGTATTTCTGCTGGTATTGCTGTTCTTGATTGCCCTATTGGAAAACCTGCTTTACGTAGGTGTTCCGGTGTAAACAAAGGATCTTCTCTTGATATAATTTTATCTACTGCTTGAGTTAAATTAAAATCTCCGTAAAGATTTAATCCATTCTCAAACTTATGACTCGATCCTAACACCAATTCATAACCTCTAACTTCTACTTCACCAGTATTGAAATTAGGAGGTGATTGACCAAACCAATCTGGCACACTTCTATCAGCAGCCGCAACGATAATATCAGTACGATTTTCTGCAAAATAATCAAACTCTCCCGTTAATAAGCCGTTGAAAAAATTAAATTCAGCTCCAATATTATATTTTTCAGAAGTTTCCCATCTCAAGTCTGCATTCCCAACGGTTAATTCTCTGTAAAATGTATAAGGAGATTGTGCGTTAAATGAACTTGGAACTAAATACGATCCGCTACCATTTTCCCAAGCATTTAAATACTGCCATCTATTTTCATTAGCAAGACCTCCACCAAGATTATCATCTCCTACAACACCGTACGAACCTCTAAACTTGAATTTGTCAACCCAATTCACATTTTCCATGAAAGCTTCATTTGAAGGTGTCCAACCTAAGGCCACAGAAGGAAAAAGCTGAAAACGATATCCAGGTCCATATTGTTCAGAACCATTGTAAGCTCCATTTACATCTAAGAAATATCTAGAATCATAGTTGTAGGTTAATCTACTAACCCAGTCTTCTCTGTATCTTGGTGCCACACTACCTTTAGCATACTCTTGTCTTCTTACTAAAAACAGAGCTGATAAGTTATGAACATTATCAATAGTTGTTTCATAATTCAACGAAGCATCGTAAGTTAGTCTTCGCGCTCGCTGACCGTTCTCTACGGCATTCTGCCCTAACGTCCATGGTGGACGAACATAACCAAAATCATTAACTCCGTTAGGAATCTCAGTATTTTCTACACCTCGATCATACCATCTGTATGATACCCCTCCATCATTTAAAGATTGTTTGCTTCTCATATTATTATCCAATGAGAATCTTCCTTTGAAGGACAATCCTTTTGTAATAAAATCTAATTTTTGCTTTAAGATAAAATCTGTATTAACTTGAAAATTTGTAAATGTATCATACCCTGTTTGGCTTAAACTTTTTACTGGATTTGTAAAAATATAAGCACCATTCAGAGATCGACCGTAAAGCCCATCAGGGTAAACAGGTGTGAGCACACTTGGAGCCATTTGATAAATACCATTTAAAACAGTACTCAAGTTACTTGGATTTTCTCTAACCCCAAGATAACCAGAAAGATTAACAGAAAGCTCAGTGGTACTTGTTACATTAAAGTCTATGTTACTTCTAAAGTTAAATCTTTCATAATTGTACTCTCCAGTATAACCTCTTCCGTTGTCATATTTACCACCATCAAAAATATCATTTACGGTTTGATAAGCTAAACTTCCAAAATATTTCGCAGAATCATTACCACCACTCACAGATAGGTTTACCCTAAAATCTTGAGCAAAATCTTTTAACAATTCATCCTCCCAATTTACGTTTGGATAAATATAACTCTCTTCTAAAGACGAAGGATTACGATATTTATCAAGAACATCTATTGGTGTGAAATTTCCCCAAGACGATGGCTGTAAGGACAATTCTCTTAAAATTGAACTATTCACCTGAGTTAAGGCATCATAAGCATCTAATTTCTGAGGCAATTGCGACACCGTCTTGATTGTACTATTCACAGAAAGTGATAGCTGTGCCTTTCCTTTTTTACCTCTTTTTGTAGTAATCAAGATCACCCCATTGGCTCCCTCTACTCCATAAACTGCCGTTGCAGAAGCATCTTTTAATACAGCAAACCTTTCAATATCATTCATATCAATATCACTCATTGATCTTTTGACACCATCAACAAGAATAAGAGGTCCACCCGTTCCATTCCAAGAACTTCTACCGCGAATTAATATCTGCATATTAGACTCCCCCGGAGTACCGCTACCTTGTATTGCTGTAACTCCTGGCAAGTTTCCTTGTAAAGCTTCTTCAACATTCGTTAGACCTGCTGCTCTTTCTATCAAAGTCTCTCCCTTTATTTGTGTAATTGCACCAACCACACTCTCTTTCTTTTGAGTACCATACCCCACAAGAACCACTTCATCTAAACTTTCTAGGTCTTCTTCTAAATTTACATTTATGACTGTTTTTCCGTTTACAGGAACCTCTACGGTTTTAAAACCTAGGTAAGAAAACACAAGGGTCTTTTGCCCTAATGTTAATTCAATTGAATAATCTCCCTCAAAATCTGATATGGTTGCTCGTGTGAGTCCTTTCTGAAGGATGGTCACCCCTGGTAACGGCATTCCATCAACATCTTTGACAACACCCGAAATTCTTTCTTGAGCCTCTAGATTGACTGCCGTAAAACAAGACAGCAATAGCACAAACATCAACATGAAACCCGAATGAGATCGCTTGGCTTTTAATTTTTGTTTCATTTTTAGTTTAAATTTCAACATATAATTAGCTTTAATTAATCATAATTATTAATTGTCTGAACCTAGGGTTCAAATTTTAGTTAAGTAAAAACAATATTACTATCTGATCAGAAGTAAAGTGTCCTGTACTATACTGTTTCCACTTCCTTTTCTAATAAAATTGTAGTTTTTAAGGTTTGTCAATGTCTAAAAAAATCGATTTCTATTTGATTACTACTGATCTAAACAAAATCTTTTTAATGTAAAAATGACATCCCCTCTATCATTTTAATTTGTTTCCAAATTATTCTCTTCTTATTATAAATTACAAACTGAACAGCAGCTATCTTTAACTTGTGATCTTTCTTTAAGAAAATTAGAGGATCTTCGTAAAAAGTCAAACGACACAGGCTCCATGTAAAAAAACAAGTACGTTTGACAACAACTATTCTGTTTCATATCCTTAGTGCAAAATACAATTATCTAATTGAATTAATACAAT
>NZ_JBDNAI010000150.1:0-3526 GCF_039768515.1 Wenyingzhuangia sp. | reverse complement strand
TGCAGATTGGTATGCAACCTCAATGGCAGATGGTTACGATTTTGCAAATGTTTTAGTAAAAACAAGAGAAGTTCGTCCAATTCAAAATATGCCAAATAAAGAGGCGAATGGGACAACTTCAGCTAGAGTACAAGCTTCTATTTTATCATTATACGATGAAAAATTAAGATTAAAAGAACCAACTAAGTCAGGTGAATCAATTACATGGTCTTTAGCTGATAACGAAATTGCTTCAGAATTAGAAGGTTTTAAGAATCAAAATAAACCAGTTGTTTTATTAACAGGTTCTATGCCTAGTCCTTCAACAGACCAAATTATATCAGAGTTTTTGAAGGTGTTTCCAAACACAAAACATGTGATTTATGACGCTGTTTCAGAGTCTGGAGCTGCAGACGCTATGTTGGCAATGTACGGTAAAAGAGAGTTGCCAAATTACCATTTAGAAAAAGCTAAAACAATTGTTTCTTTTGGCGCAGATTTTTTAAGTGACTTTCATGGTGGTTTTGAGAAAAGCTATGTAAATGGAAGGAAACCAGAGACAGGCGACATGTCTTACCATGTTCAGTTTGAAAGTAACATGTCATTAACTGGTGCTAATGCTGATAAGAGGATTGTTTTAAAACCTTCAGATCAAGTTTTTGCATTGTTAAATCTTTATAATGCTATAACAGGAAGTAACGTTGCTTCTAAAGCTACATCTGCAGATGCTGAGGTGAAGAAAATGGCAATAGAGTTAAGAAAGAACGGTTCTAGCTCTGTTGTATTGACAGGATTAAACGATAAAAATGCACAATTAATTGCATTTGCTATAAATGAGGCTTTACAAAGTAATGTATTTGATGTTTTAAATACATTACGTATTCGTCAAGGAAATGATGCTGAGGTTGCTCAGTTAATATCTGATATGAAATCTGGTAATATTGCAGGTTTATTAATGCACAATGTAGATCCTATATATTCTTCAGCTAAATCTGCTGACTTTATTGAAGGTTTAGAGAAAGTTGAATTATCAGTTGCATTGTCATCTGAGAATAGTGCTACTGTAAACGCTTCTAAATACGTGTTGCCAACTCCACATTTCCTAGAATCTTGGGGAGATACGCAATTTGATAGCGTTACTTATGGTTTAATGCAGCCAACTATCCAGCCGTTATTCAATACTCGTCAATTACAAGATACTTTATTAAAATGGTCTGGAAATTCAACAAGTTACTACGATTATTTAAAAGCTTTTGCAGCGAATAATGTTTTAAATGGTAGTTCATGGAATACAGCTTTACATAATGGATATTTTGTAAGAACTATCTCAGATAAAAACACTTTTAATAATTCACTATCTTTATCAACTGTTGCATCTGAATTGTATAATGTTACAGAAAAAGCATCTGGATTTGAATTAAATTTATATACAAAAACTGGTTTAGGAGATGGTAAGCAAGCAAACAATCCTTGGTTACAAGAATTCCCTGATCCAATTACAAGAACTTCTTGGGACAATTACCTAACGATGTCTATTGCTGATGCAAAAGAATTAGGTTTTTCTAATCCTGTAAAAGACAATGGTGCTATTAATGGTGATTATGCTAAAATTTCTTTAAACGGAAAAGAGGCTGTAGTTCCTGTAATGATTCAACCAGGACAAGCAAAAGGTTCTGTAGGTTTAGCATTAGGTTTTGGAAAAACTTTTGGATTAAAAGAAGAAATGCAAGTAGGTGTTAATGCATACCCTTTTTATGCAGATAGTAATAATATTCAATATGGAGTTACTATAGAAAAAGCAGAGGGTTATCACGAGTTTGCTTGTACTCAGGTTCAAAAAACTATTGCTGGTCGTCATGACATCTTAAAAGTAGCTTCTCTAAAAGAATATAAGACTGTAGATCCTAAAGATCATCATCATGGATGGAATAAGCCTGCTTATGTTTCTTATGATCATCAAGAAGTAGAGGCTAATACCATAGATTTATGGGATGAGCACAATAGAGAATTAGGGCATCACTTTAATTTGTCTATAGATTTAACCTCTTGTACAGGTTGTGGAGCATGTGTTGTAGCATGTCATGCAGAAAATAACGTTCCTGTTGTTGGTAAAAGAGAAGTAAGAGTTGGTAGAGATATGCATTGGTTGCGTATTGATAGGTACTATTCATCTACAGTAGAAACAAGAGAAGATGCTAAGGAATTAGGTTTAAGTAGAGGGGAAATGTATGAAGCTCTAGAAACTGAAGCTGAAAATCCTGAAGTGACTTTTCAACCTATGATGTGTCAACACTGTAATCATGCACCTTGTGAAACAGTTTGTCCAGTTGCAGCAACAACTCATGGACGACAAGGTCAAAATCAAATGACATATAACAGATGTGTAGGTACAAGATATTGTGCAAACAACTGTCCATATAGAGTTCGTAGATTCAACTGGTTTGAATATGCAAACAACAATCAGTTTGACTTTAACATGAACAATCAATATGGTAAAATGGTATTGAATCCAGATGTTGTTGTGCGTGGTAGAGGAGTTATGGAGAAGTGTTCTATGTGTATTCAAATGACACAAGCAACAATTCTAGAAGCTAAAAAAGAAGGTAGACCTGTTAATACAGATGAGTTTGAAACGGCTTGTTCATCTGCATGTACAACAGGCTCATTAGTATTTGGTGATGTAAATAATAAAGAAGACAAAGTATCTGCTCTTACGAAAGATAAAAGAGCTTATAATGTCTTAGATTACTTACAAACAAAGCCGAATGTAATCTATCAAGTAAAAATAAAAAACACTAACGAAGCGTAATTAAATTTAAGATATAGCATATGTCTCATTACGAAGCACCCATAAGGGAACCTTTAGTATTAGGTGATAAGAGTTATCACGATATTACCGAAGATATTGCAAAGCCTATAGAAGGTAAAGCAAATAAGAACTGGTACATGGCATTTTATATTTCTTTAGCAGCAATGCTTTGGGGATTTGGATGTATTTTCTATACAGTAGGAACTGGTATTGGAGTTTGGGGATTAAACAAGAACATTGGATGGGCTTGGGATATTACCAATTTTGTATGGTGGGTAGGTATTGGTCATGCAGGAACACTTATTTCTGCAGTACTTTTATTATTCCGTCAAAAATGGAGAATGGCCATAAACCGTTCTGCAGAAGCAATGACAATTTTCGCCGTTTTTCAGGCAGGTTTGTTTCCAATTATCCACATGGGTAGACCATGGAATGCTTATTGGGTTTTACCATTACCTAACCAATTTGGTTCGTTATGGGTAAACTTTAATTCACCATTATTATGGGATGTATTCGCAATTTCTACGTATTTATCAGTTTCATTAGTTTTCTGGTGGACAGGTTTATTACCAGATTTTGCAATGATTCGTGATAGAGCTGTAAAGCCTTTTCAAAAGAAAATTTATGCTTTATTAAGTTTTGGTTGGTCAGGTAGAGCTAAAGATTGGCAACGTTTTGAAGAAGTATCTCTAGTATTAGCTGGTTTAGCTACTCCTTTAGTACTTTCTGTACATACTA
>NZ_JBDNAI010000036.1:0-6408 GCF_039768515.1 Wenyingzhuangia sp. | reverse complement strand
TTGCAAACGTATGACGAGCTAAATGGGTGGTTAAGTTTTTATTGATACCACACAAGTCTGCTATCTCTTTTAAATAGGCATTAGACTTTTGATTGCTCAATACAGGAAGTAAAACATCTTTTGTAACTGCCTCTGGATGATTCTCATATTTCTTTATAATTTCTAAAGCGGTTGGAAGTAGTGGAATGTTACTGCGTGTATCTGTTTTAGTACGCTTTGTCTTTATCCACTTATCGCCATCAATACCAAATACCAAATTGTCTTTTGAGAGCTTCTTAACGTCGCTGTATGCTAAACCAGTAAAACAGCAGAATATAAAAATGTCTCTTACTTGCTCTAATCTATTGGTGTGTAACTCTTTTTCGAGCATTGTTTGTATTTCTTCTTCTGAAAGAAATTGACGTTTTACTTCCTTTAAACGTACTTTATAATTTAGAAATGGGTCTTTTTTAATCCAATCATTAGCTATTGCTATACGTACTATCTTTTTAAAATTCTTGATATACTTGATTGTGCTATTATGCCCGCAGTTTCTAACGGTTTTTAAATAGAACTCAAAATCTGTTATATACTTGCGGTCTATTCTGTTTACAGGTATATCACTTACATTGTACTGATGTTGCATAAACTCTTGCAGATGCTTACATACAGTTTTATAGCGTTCTAAAGTGCCTGCCGAAAACTCTCTACCTACTAATTTTTCAACTTGCTTGTTATGATTTTTAAAGATGGTGATGAGCGTTCTTTGTTTTTCTTCAACACCTAAAAACTTGTTTTTAAGGGTTTCAGTTGTAACCTCTTTGTTATCTTGAATTAAGTCTCTTTGGCTTTGATATACTTTTGTAGTAAGTGAATCTAAATAGGCATTTAGTTCTCGTATATCTTCTGTTCTTCCAATAGCTTTATTGGCTTCAACGCTCCATTTCTCAATCTCAATGGTACGTTTTGTACTAATCTCTGTACGCTTACCATCTATGGTAATACGTAGGTAAATAGGGCATTTGCCCTGTGCATCTACTTTACTCTTTTTTAAGTAGAATAATAATCCAAATGTTTTGTTCATTCTGGTGACCTTTAATTATACATTAATTTACAAAATTTTCAGGTCTTTTAATTGATATATTATGCTGATTTATAAACAGTTATAAACAATTAGGTGACCTAATTAAGGTTTAAAAAAGGTCACCTAATAGGTCACCAACAGAATGGTTTTTAATACATATTTTGATGTTTTGGGTAAAATAAAAAGTCCCATAAACATTGAGTTTACAGGACTTTAGTCGATTTTGAATAAATCTTGGCGGAGAAAGAGGGATTCGAACCCCCGGACCTGTTACAGTCAACAGTTTTCAAGACTGCCGCATTCGACCACTCTGCCATTTCTCCTGAGCGTCTCACGATTTCTCGTTTGCGTGTGCAAATATAGTAAGTCCTTCTGGTTACACAAGTCCCTTGTGATGTTTTTTAGCGATAAATCAATGCTTATGACGACGGAAGAAATATAGAATTTCAAAAAGGAGAAAAAAATCATTTCCAAAACAGAAGTCGTATCATAAGTACTGTACTGTAATAAAACAAACTACCCTAAGCAAAACACTTAGGGTAGTAAACAAACTGCAGAGAGGAAGGGATTCGAACCCTCGGTACAGTTGCCCATACACTACCTTTCCAGGGTAGCTCTTTCGACCACTCAGACACCTCTCTAAATAGGAATGCAAATAAACAAAATGTATTTTATTTTTAGTTATAATTTTAAACTATTTTTATTTTTCCTAACTAAAAACAAAGGTCTTTCTTCTCTTTCAAAACTAAAGGTTAAAACAATTCTTAATAATAAGGATTTCTACATCACTAGGACAAAAACAAATCGTTTTTTATAATTTTAAAGAAATATAGGATTTACTTTATTGCATTTACCATGAACAAAAGAGACACTGCTTACACAGGTTTTGTTTTTAAAAAATATGAAGCTGCTGAACTTTCTATTTTTGAAAAATTGCTTGATATTTTCAAGGAACTCATCACTCACACTTCAGGTGATGTTGAGGAAGCGCTAGATTGGTTGGCCCAATTGGATAAGACCTATCAACTCACCACAGCAGAATACACCCTAGAAGATTTCAAACGAGACTTGTTTGACAAAGGATTTATCAAACAAGACATACAACCCGACGGTACAACTGGAACAGGCATTACCTCAAAAACAGAAAGAGCGATTCGACAACGTGCCTTGAATCAAATTTTTGGAAAAATTAAAAAATCAGGAACTGGAAATCACAATACAAAAAAGATAGGTTCAGGTGCTGATGCTACGGGAGAAACTCGAGCATATCAATTTGGTGACGGGTTGGATCAAGTATCTATGACTGAAAGCATAAAAAATGCACAAGTAAATAATGGCATCACCAATGGTTTTCTGCTCAAAGAGGACGACTTGGTTGTAAACGAAACTAGTCATTTATCTCAAATGAGTACTGTCCTCATGATTGACATCAGCCACAGTATGATTTTATATGGAGAAGACAGAATAACACCTGCCAAAAAAGTAGCTATGGCATTGGCAGAACTCATCACGACACGCTATCCAAAAGATACCTTAGACATTATTGTATTTGGAAACGACTCTTGGCGAATATCTATACAAGAACTCCCCTATCTTCAAGTTGGACCATATCATACCAATACTGTTGCAGGTTTAGAACTAGCTATGGATTTACTGAGAAGAAAAAAGAATACAAACAAACAAATATTTATGATTACTGATGGTAAACCTAGTTGTTTGCGTTTGCCTGATGGTAGGTATTATAAAAACAGTAATGGTTTGGACGAATATATCGTAAACAAATGCTATGACAAGGCCAGTCAAGCCCGTAAACTCCATATCCCCATCACCACTTTTATGATTGCACAGGATCATTATTTGAAAGAATTTGTTGGCGCTTTTACGAAAGCCAACCAAGGAAAAGCATTTTATACAGGCTTACAAGGGTTAGGAGAAATGATTTTTGAAGATTACGAACAAAATAGAAAAAAAAGAATAAAAGGATAATATGAAACAGAAAGACATCAAAACAATTGGAGCTTTAAAAACTGCAGGGTATACTTATAAAAACATCAAGGAAGAATTGAGAAGTAATCTTATTCATCTCAAAAAAAACAACCAAGAAACCTTCACGGGAGTCCATGGGTATGAAACGACAGTAATTCCTCAATTAGAAAGAGCCATTCTATCCAAACACAACATCAATCTTTTAGGGTTACGTGGTCAAGCAAAAACACGTTTGGCTCGTCAGATGCTGAATTTACTTGATGAATATATTCCTGTGGTATCGGGATCTGAAATAAATGACGACCCACTACAACCCATCTCAAGATATGCAAAAGAATTGATCGAAAAAAAAGGAGATGACACTCCTATTACCTGGTTACATCGTTCTGAACGTTTTGCAGAAAAACTAGCGACCCCAGATGTTACCGTAGCGGATATCATTGGAGACATTGATCCTATAAAAGCTGCCAATTTAAAATTATCTTATGCAGATGATCGCGTGATTCATTATGGAATGATTCCCAGAGCAAATAGATCCATTTTTGTCATTAACGAGTTGCCAGATTTACAAGCGAGAATACAAGTAGCATTATTTAATATTCTGCAAGAAGGAGACATCCAAATACGAGGTTTCAAACTTCGTTTTGAACTTGATATGCAATTTGTTTTTACCGCAAACCCTGAGGACTACACCAATAGAGGAAGCATTATTACCCCTTTAAAAGATAGAATCGGTTCACAAATCTTAACTCACTATCCTGAAAATATAGCCATTGCAAAAAGCATTACACAACAAGAAGCCAAACTAGAAAAAAACCAATCACAAAATATTTTTGTTCCTGAGCTTGCCAAAGACATGATAGAACAAATCGGTTTTGAAGCCAGAGATAGTGAATATGTTGATGTTAAAAGCGGAGTCAGTGCACGTTTAAGTATCTCTGCTTATGAAAATTTAATGAGTACCGCTGAGCTAAGAATGTTTACTACGGGAGACTCCAAAACAAGTCTACGACTAAGTGACTTTATGGGCGTCATCCCTGCCATCAACGGAAAAATAGAATTGGTCTATGAGGGCGAACAAGAAGGTGCAGCATCCGTAGCAGAGAACTTAATCAACGATGCGATTAAGACTTTATTTCCTGACCATTTTCCTGCTATAGAAAAATTAGTTCGCAAAGATGCAGTAACACCTTATGATGACATTATCAATTGGTTTGTTACCGGCGATGATTTTGAACTTGCTAATGATTTGAATAACAAAGAATACAAACAACAACTAGACTATATCACTCCCTTGTCTGATTTCATCCTTGAGTCTCAACCCGATTTGGACGAAAAAGAGGTTTACTTTTTTAAAGAGTTTGTTTTGTGGTCACTTGTAGAACACAAAAAAATTGCTAAAGTTGAACTTAAAGAAGGGTTCGGCTTCAAAGATACTTTTGACCGTTTTATTGAAGGGATTTAAAACATCATTAATCACTCTACTTGAGCATCTTTTTGGTCTCAAGTGGAGGGATTTATAAAGGCGCTAATAAAATCTTTTTGATTAAATCTTTAGGATGCTGGGGTTTAGGTATTTTGAAAGTAAAGTAATCCTGTAAAGGAATCTCAAACCCCTTTTGATTCAGATAATTATTCAAGGCATCATTCAATCCCTCACTGTACAAATGATGCTTCGCTCCAGTAGGATCCTCGTGATACAAATCATTCTCTGCAAATCCTTCAAAGGTCGGACCAGTAATCTTAATTTCAAATGCCTCAGGGTTTTTACCAACGGGACTGTGCGCAGTGCAAGCAAATTGGTGCCAGAATGCAGACTGAATACATTGGGATGCAAACAACTGACGAACCACCTCTAAAGCATCTATTGTTTCTTGGTCTGTTTCAGTAGGAAAACCATACATTAAATAAGCATGTACCATAATATTTTCATTAGAAAAAGCCTTGGTAACCCTTGCCACTTGACCTATATCTACTCCTTTTTTCATTTTTGCCAACAATCTATCGGAGGCTACTTCTAGACCTCCTGTGACTGCAATACATCCAGATGCTGACAAAAGTGCACACAATTCGGCATTGAACGTTTTTTCGAAACGAATATTAGTCCACCAAGTGATATATACTTTACGTTCAATTAACGCATTCGCTAACGCACGTAACATTTTAGGAGGTGCAGCTTCATCTACAAAATGAAAACCTGTTACTCCTGTTTCAGCAATAATCTTTTCAATTTTGTCAACCAAATTGTCTGCTGTGGTGTTCTCATAATGACCAATATAATCTAATGTCACATCACAAAAAGAACATTGTTTCCAATAACAACCATGTGAGATGGTAAGTTTGTTCCATCTACCATCAGACCACATACGATGCATGGGATTCATCACATCTAAAAAAGATAAATATTTTTGGTGTGGCAACCCCACATAACTAGGAGCTGGCAAATTTTTATGGTGAAAAATAGTATTGGGTAATTTATTTATATAGGACACTTTATTGTCTATTTCAACATAAGTACGCTCCAATTCCTCTACTCCTATTTTGCCAGCAACATACTCCGTAATACGAAGCAAAGGAGCTTCACCGTCGTCTAAAGAAATGAAGTCAACATATTTAAAAATTCTCGGATCAGACAAACGTCTCAACTCAGTGTTAGGATAGCCACCGCCCATAGCTATTTTAATGTGGGGATATTCTTGCTTGACAAACTGAGCACATCGCAAAGCAGAAAATAAATTCCCTGGAAAAGGGACCGTAAAACAGATCAAGTCGTATTCATGATTCTGTAAATGTTGATCTAGAATATAAATCATCTCATCTTCTATCAACGTGGTCTCATATTGTAAAAATTCTTCAAGCCTATCAAAGCTTGACGCCGCACGAGCTATGCTTTCTGCGTATCGGGTAAAAGAAAAAAACTCATCTACATTGGCATTGATAAAGTCCCCCAATTCCTCTACAAATAGGGTTGCTATATGCTTGGCTTTATCCAGTATCCCTAACTTACCAAACTCTTTACTTAAATCCTGATCAAGTTTAATTTTTCGATGCCCGTGAGGTAAAAAATCTTTGTGAATGATTTGATAGGCAGCCGTGATTTCTTGCACACGCAAATAATTCATGACCGTATCCACCTTATCTATATAGGCTTCTCTTTGTTTCCAAACCAAAGGATATTCTTCATGATTTAACAACGCTGCCTGTTTGAAAATCGCATCAATAAAATCACGAGTAAAAACGGCTGTGAACAACTCAATACTCAAATCCATCTGATGTGTGTTTACTCCTTTACTATCTAAAAACCCTTTGATGTATGCCGTAGCCGGATACGCTGTGTTGAGTTGAGTAAAAGGTGGTGT
>NZ_JBDNAI010000035.1:0-8604 GCF_039768515.1 Wenyingzhuangia sp. | reverse complement strand
TTTTTTAGAAAACCCCCATAATTTATTTTCTGAAGGAACGTTTATCAAAACCCCTGAAATAAAGTTATCAGTATTGGTATAGTTAGACAATAAAGTATCTTTTATGAAAAGATCTTTTTTTACATTGTATTTGTAGACACCGTTTTGGTAAGAATACAAAATATCTCCTTTATATTTTAACAAGGCTGAATGAATACCCTTGTCTACTGAACCAAGAATAGAAACATTAGAGACTTTTGTATAATCATCATTAATGGTTAGTTTGTAAACCCCTTTGTACTCGTGATTTATAAAAATAGTATTCTTATTTAGCCGTTCGAAGTATCTACTAGAAATATTAAAACCTTGTATTTTATTCTTGAGTGTCCATTCCCGATTGGTTTTATGAAACACATACAACCCAGAGTAATTACCTTGAATAAAAGTATCGCGGGATAGAGATTCTATTTTCCAAGTTCCCATAACGTCTCCTATTAATGTTGCTTTTTGGTTTTCAACTTTAAAAGTCCCAATATTATGACCACAAAACAAATCCTCACCTATGGCCTTTAAAGTCCATACCTGTCCTTCAGTTTTTTCTACGAATGTGAAATTTTCATCCGTCTCTTCTCTACAAAACAAGCCCTGGTTAGTACCCAAATAAATCATTCCTTTGTGAACAATAGAAGCATAAACAGTTCCTAACACTCCACTAACATCAGTATAAACTCTAAAGGGTGAATTTAAATTGATCGTATTAATTCCATCATCAAGACCAAGCCAAATATTTTCATCCAGATCTTCAAAAAGACTCAAAATTGTGTTATCGCTTAACCCTTTTTTTTGATTTATTTTATACTTAATGTTGGCTTTGCTGTCTACAATTATCACTCCGTTAGATATAGAACCCAATACTAGGTCTCCACTTAATAATTTAATAGCACTGTATAATGTATCATCCTTAATACTCTTGTTTAAATCAACATTCCATTCTTTTATCTCTCCATCTTGTAAGTAAAATATCCCCTCATTGGCCGTGACATATATCAATCGATCATTGACATCAAGGATTGAAATCACATCATGTTCTTTGAATACTTTTTGGTCGGAGACTAGCTTTGACAAGCCATTGTCTAGTCTAAAAATTCCTTTTTCACTATCTTGATAATAAATCCTACCCCTGACCTTGAACATGGAATTTATTTGTGAATGAGCTGTGATGACTTTATACTCTTGGGTATCTATATTATACAGGTAAATTCTCTTTAGAGATTGAAAAAGCATCCAGCCTTCTAATGCTTCAATATGCCAAAACTGTTCATCTTCTAACAAATCGATATTCTCCGAAAGAGAAGTATATTCTAAAAGTCCCGAATTATTTTTGGTCCAATATCCAAATCCAGTGTAAAAACCAGTAAATATTTTTTCTCCCAAAACTTTTACAGACCTCATGATTGTTTCATTAGGTGTAGGATAAAGCTTTGAGGATGATCCATCAAACTCAATTAAACCTTTATTGTTTGCAATATAAATGTGTTTGTCTTCCGACTGTGAGATCGCCCAATTTTGATTTCCAGCGTCAAAATATTCAGAAGAATAAACACTAATCGGTGGAAGCTCTTGAGCAAACAAGAAATTAAAAGATAAAAATAAAAAAGGAAATAAAAGTTTACTCATTTTATAAGTTTATGGTGTTTTTCAAATTCTAGCTTAAAATTACTGAATTAAAACGAATAAACATTTAATTGAAAAAAAACACCCTCAAAATATTAATTTTTGAGGGTGTATCTGTTAGACAAAAAAGCTATTAATCATCACCTACAGAGACAACTGTTTTTAGGTTAATTTTAAAAACTAAAGTCTCATTAGGTCCCACAAAGCCTTTTCCTATATTTTGATACCCTAACCCAGATGGAATAATCATGAATCCCTTTCCTGTTTCAGAATACTGTCTAGGAATTGATGAATCCGTTTCGCTTGAAACTCCACCTCTGAAGACAACCAAACCTATTCGCCACCCACTAATAACGCTGAGTAGTGAAATGAAATTATTATCTTTTTCTATTTCTTCATAGAAAGTTCCATCCAAGGCACTTAAACTATAACTTATGTTAACAGTATCATCTTGATCAGGATAATCCTGACTCCCCTGCTCATAAACATAACTATACATTTCATACACCACATCATTAATGGTATCAGACAACACCTGCAAGTTAGCATCATCACTCAACGCAACCTGATTGGCATCTAAATCTTTAATTTCATGGTCAATATTATCATAGTAGTGTGTATTTAAATAATTCTCTATGATTGGTTTTTCGATTTCATACTGCTCGGCATGATCAAACACTTGTATCGTATTGGTAGGTTCACAGCTTGATATGGTCATCGCTATGAGTACAAAGCCTATTTTTTTAAAATTCATTATTGAATGTTTTTGAAGATGCAATTTACAAATTTCATATCTTAGCAGAAAGAAACAAACAAAAATATAATATGCGTATTGACAAATACTTGTGGGCCATTAGAATGTTTAAAACACGATCTATAGCAACCGAAGCCTGTAAGAAAGGCCAAGTAAAAATCAATAGTAATAATATCAAGCCTGCAAAAGACATTTATATTGGCGAAAAAATAACTGTTCGCAAAAATCAAATCAATTACCAATTAGAAGTATTAGACATTCCTCCTAGCAGAGTTGGTGCAAAGCTTGTAGATCTTTACAGAAAAGACACTACACCAAAGGAGGTTTTTGAACATCTAGAACTCCTAAAACAATCTAAAGACTACTATCGACAAAAAGGCGCAGGTAGGCCTAGTAAGAAAGATCGTAGAGATATTGAGGAATACCAAGAAAACAACAACTTTGAGAATTAAAGTCATTTACACATGAACAAATCTATCATTCTAAACCATCAAGAAATCACTCAAAAAACCAAAAGGATTGCTTTTCAAATTCTGGAAAGTCATTGTGAAGTTGACGAAATTGTTCTTGCAGGAATCAATGGTAATGGTTTTATTTTTTCTCAGAAAATAAAAAACCATTTAGAACAAATTTCTAATATAAAAATCACACTCTGTGAAGTTATTTTAGACAAGAAAAACACTTTAAAAGACATAAGAACGACTATTACTGAAGAAGAATACGCACACAAACATATTGTCTTAATCGACGATGTTTTAAACTCTGGAAAAACATTGATCTACGGGGTAAAACATTTTCTAAATGTACCTGTCGCAACTTTCAAAACCGCAGTTTTAGTAAATAGAAATCATAAAGAATACCCAGTGAAAGCAGATTTTAAAGGAATCTCTTTATCTACTTCCTTACAAGAAGTGATTGAAGTAGATTTTAGCAACGAAGAATCCGTTGCATATTTGTGTTAAAAGTTACAAATAAGACACAATCTCATTGGCGATATCTTCAACACTTTTGTGATCTACCGATACTGTTTGTTCAGCTTGTGAATAAAATGGATACCTTTCAAAAAGATGTTTCCCAATAAATGCTGACAAGTCGCCATCAGTTATCCTAGCGATAAGGGGTCTTTTGCTTTTTTCTGGCAACAACCTAGCTACCAAAGTAGGAATATTTGCACTCAAATATACTGAAGTTGCATTTTGATTGATCAGCTCCATGTTTTTTCCAAAACAGGGAGTTCCCCCACCCAAAGACAAAATAAAATTATCTTCTTTTCCAAATAGATGCATGAGACATTCTGTTTCTAACTTTCTAAAATATATTTCTCCTTTTTCAGCAAATAGATCAGCAATAGACTTCTTTTCTACTTCTTCAATGTAATCATCTAAATCTATTCTTTTTAGCTTTAAAGCGCTACTCAAAACTTTAGATATTGCAGATTTACCACACCCCATATAACCCAATAAGACTAATTTCATATTTACAAACAAGTTAGTTTTACTGACAAATATCTTGTAAAAAAACAGCTAAAAAAAGTTTACCTCCCAATAATTTATAAAGCAAGTAATTTATACAAACGTTTTTGAAGATCTTTCTTGAAATTCAAATTTCAAAAACATCAACTTAATAGTATGTTTTGAATGTTAATCTTATTATCTTCAGTTTTTAATTTTAAAATAAAATCCTTTAACATTCTGATGATGAATTACTCTTATTTAATGACAGCAATATTAAGTATTTCCTTGCTGTCATCATGTAACCAAGAAGACAAAACAAAATCTATTTTAGTAAAAAACAACTTAGACTTTGACAAAACTTTTGAAACGATCGAACTCACAAAACAGTTTTTAAACGTTACTGATTTAAACACAGTAGGCTTTTTAGATAAAAAAAACAATCAATTACAAATTACACAAACTGTAGATAGCGATGGAGACGGAATAATGGATGAAATTTTGTTTCAACCTAAAATAGAAGCAAACACTGAAAAAACTTACGATATTGTTACTGTCACAGAAAATGAAAAACCTCAAGCTGAAGACTTGTGCTACTCTAGATTTGTTCCAGAAAGAACTGATGATTACACCTGGGAAAACAACAAGGTAGCTTTCAGAGTCTATGGACCTGTTGCTCAAAAAATGATAGAAGAAGGTATCCGTGGTGGAACACTTTCTAGTGGTGTAGATGCATGGCTTAAAAGAGTAGAATATCCAATCATAAATGAATGGTACAAAGGAAACGATACAGAACATGGCTATTATCACCATGACCATGGTCAAGGGCTTGATAACTTTCACGTAGGAACTAGCCGTGGAGTTGGGGGTATAGCAGTAAAAGTTGACACTACTTTTTACCTATCCAAGAACTATACAAAATGGAGAACAATCACGACAGGACCAATCAGAACGAGCTTTTACTTAGAGTATGAAAATTGGGAAGCAGGAGGAAAACACATTAAAGAGTCTAAAATTGTTAGTCTAGATTTAGGACACAATTTATCTAAATTCAACACATCCATAGAAGGAACCAAAACCATTCATGCAGGATTGACTTTACACGAAAAAGATGGGGTCGTGACAGGAAACAACAAAAAAGGTTGGGTCAGCTACTGGCAACCACATGCAGACTCTGAAATAGGAACAGCAATCTTAGCGCCAAAAGGAACATTTAAGAACTACGAAACATATGACACTGAACGCCGTGATCTCAGTAATGCCTATGCAGAGCTAAACGTTAAAGATAACAACGTGGTCTATTATGCAGGTTTTGGATGGCTCAAAAGCAAACAATTTAAGGATAAGGAAGATTGGGAAAATTACCTTAATCAATTTTCAAGGCAAATCAACAATCCTCTTGTTGTAACCCTCAGATAAACTAGTTATTTAAACTTATCTCTTCAACGTCTAAATTTATTTTTAGACGTTTTTTATTTTTTTTCTAAAACAGTAATATTCCTGATGGTCATTGCACTGAATATATATATATTTGCAGGGTTACCATTTTGTTAAACGCAAACAAAAAAACACCTATGGCGGAATTGGTAGACGTGCTACCTTGAGGGGGTAGTGTCCTATGGACGTGCTGGTTCGAATCCAGTTAGGTGTACTAAAAAAGATATGGAAATCTCTTATGGTTTAAATGATTTAGCCGAAATCGCAGAAGCGATCATTACCAACACCAAAAGCAAAACAATTTTATTTTATGCTGCTATGGGAACTGGTAAAACAACCCTAATCAAAGAAATTTCAAGACAGCTAGGTTGTAATATTAGCTCCTCTCCAACTTTTGCACTGGTCAATGAATATGAAACCACTAATGATGAAATTTTATATCATTTTGACTTTTATAGAATAGAGAATGAAATAGAAGCTTATGACATAGGGATTGAAGAGTATTTAGATAACAATTCATGGGCTTTTATTGAATGGCCTGAACATGTAGAAAATATACTGCCAACGGATGCACAAGTAGTCACCATAACAACAAATGAAGACAACAGCAGAACCCTCACTATGAACTAAAAATCATAATCGTTTCCATACATTGCATAGACAGCAACTATAAAAAGGAATACCTCAAGAGTTAAGGATCACTTAATTTCTTAACCCAACATAAAACCAAACCAAGATATGGCTGTACATGGAAAATTTGAATTTGATCTTCAGGAAGAAAGACTAGCAATTTCACCAAAAAAGAGAAACTTTCTGATTGGAATTCCTAAAGAAACATCACTAGAAGAAAATCGTGTCTGTCTAACACCTGATAGTGTAGCTGCAATGGTTTTACAAGGGCATAAGATCGTGATTGAAACTGGCGCAGGTTTAGCCTCTAGCTATTCTGATACTGAATATGCTGAATCTGGCGCAAAAGTTGTTTATTCAGCAAAGGAAATTTTCGAATGCTATATGGTACTAAAAATAGCTCCTCCTACCCTAGAGGAAATTCAAATGATGAAACCTCAAACCTTTTTAATTTCATCTTTACAACTCAAAACACAAACAAATCACTATTTTAAAGCGCTCGCAAAAAAAAACATTACTGCCCTTGCTTTTGAACTTATAAAAGATGAAGAAGAAAGCTATCCACTGGTGAAATCATTAAGCGAAATCGCAGGTAAAGCAGCTGTTCTTATTGCTTCTGAATTGATGAACATTGATCATGGTGGTTCTGGTAGGTTACTCGGAAATATCAGCGGGGTTCCGCCTTGTGAAGTGGTTATTCTTGGAGCGGGAACTGTTGCACAATACGCTTCTCAATCTGCTCTAGGCTTGGGAGCAAGCGTAAAAGTTTTAGACAACTCTATTACCAAACTAAGGCAGTTACAACAAAACTTGGGTACTCCTATTTACACGTCGACCATACACCACAAAGCATTAAAAAAAGCTTTAATGCGAGCTGATGTTGTCATTGGTGCAATCAAAGGAAAGACAAGAGCTCCCATTATTGTCTCTGAAGACTTAGTTGAAATCATGAAAGAAGGTGCTGTTATTATTGACATCAGTATAGATAGAGGAGGATGTGTTGAAACTTCAAAATTGACAACCCACAGCAACCCTACTTTTAAAAAGCATGGGATCATACATTACTGTGTCCCCAATATTCCGTCTCGATACGCAAAAACAGCCACGCTATTGATTAGTAACATTTTAACCCCGTATCTTCTCAATATATCTGAAGAAGGAGGATTTGAAAACACTATCAAGCACAATACAATTATGAGAAGTGGTGTGTATGCCTACAAAGGAGTAGTCACAAACAAAGCGATCTCTGATTGGTTTGAATTGCCGTATACAGACATCAATTTATTAATATTTTAATTGAATAACACAAGCAGTATTACAAACAACTTCTTTACTTTTGAACACAAAAACAACTAAAAATGCTAAAAGAATTACTACATAAAATTGATGCCAAATTATTGAGAAGATTTGGCTACTATTTTGGAGGATTGGCGCTTGGTGTTGTTGCCCTGTCTTACATAAACAAACAAAAAGGAACTACCTTTAATTATGGCCCAACTGCAAGAGTCTTAAGCCAAATAAGACTTAAAGACACTTTGAAAATTTCAGAACAAGCACAACTGGTGCTAACCAAACACCATTTAGATTCAATGGACATACAATATGTGCTTTTTAATGGAGACTGGAACAGGGACAAAAGTCATGTACATCAAAAACCCTGTCCAGATTTCTGGATTGATGCTACTATTGGAAAGAGGATTGATGACAACGTTGTCCGAAAAAAATTTTCATTTGTCATTGAAAGATGTGAATATACCGCGACCATTATCGATGTTAAAGCCAATTAATAATGAAATACTATACCCTAGAAAACCAATTTCTAAAAGCGACATTCAAAACAAAAGGAGCAGAACTTATTAGCCTAAAGAAAGAAAACACTGAGTACATTTGGCAAGGAAACCCTAAATTCTGGAACAGACATACCCCTGTTTTGTTTCCATTTGTTGGAGCACTAAAAAACAATACCTACAGCTATAATGGTGAGACCTATCATATGGGGCAACATGGTTTTGCTAGAGACCAAGACTTTGAATTAAAAGAAAAAGAGGCAACCAAAATCACCTTTGAATTGGCCGCCAATAAAGAAACTTTAAAAGTGTATCCTTTTCATTTCGTGTTACAGTTGACCTATACGTTAACAAATAATGAGTTGGTCACTTCTTATCGGGTAAAGAACACGGCAGACCAAGCGTTGTATTTTTCTATTGGAGCTCATCCAGCCTTCAACTGCCCTATAGATAAAAACCAAACTAGAGAAGATTATGTACTAAAGTTTGATTGTGATCAAACCCCAGCATCAAAAAAAATTGAAGAGGGTCTTATTGGCAACAAATCTTTTCCTGTATTTAAGCATAAAGGGATAATCGAACTCACTAAAAATCTCTTCGATAAAGATGCCTTAATTTTTGATCCCAACCCTTTTTCTGAGGTTACACTCATACACAAAGCCACAGGAAAAAAAGAATTGAGTATAGAATTCAGAAATTTCCCATACTTGGGCATATGGTCAAAAAACCAAGAATCACCATTTATTTGTATTGAACCTTGGCAAGGCATAGCGGATAACGTAAATCACAACCAAGAACTTCGTGATAAAGAAGGTATCCTCAAATTACCCAAACAACAATCTTTCCATTGCGAATACAAAATCTCTCCAGGAACATTGGGATAAGTTGTTCC
>NZ_JBDNAI010000149.1:0-9674 GCF_039768515.1 Wenyingzhuangia sp. | reverse complement strand
TTAAAAGTAACACCGACTAAAAAATTTCGGGTTGCTTGTGGGTAATATCCTGCACCGTCTAGGGTACTTGTTGCATTGGGTTCCGACCAATTATCATCATAAGTATAGTAGTATCCTCTATCTACATAACTAACACTGTTGATATTATTGATCAAAACAGAAAATAAGATAGATTTAAATATTTTTGAAGTTCGCAGGTTATAAGTTGCGTTTAAGCCATTGGTAATGTATTCTTCCAAAACATCATTTTCAGAGACTTTACTGTTAAGATTACTCATGTATTGTTTTCCTACATATTTAGACAAAAAAGATACTTGAAAGTCGTTTGTGGGTTGATACATGAATATATTACCGATAATCACATTTGGGGAAAATGAGATATTTGTATCTCCCAAATCTTGAAAACTTCCATCAATCTGAGCTTTAAAATCTCTGTTTCTGTTCCTACTCAAAGAAACATTTGGTTTGATAGAAACTTTGTTATTTACTTTGATGTTTGCATCTACTTCCAAACCAAGTCTATAACTATCTCCAGAAGTAGCTCTGATTGGTGCCCCTACTCCATCTATTTCTCCTGTGAGTACCAATTGATTTTTATAATTCATATAGTAAACATTGGTGTTTATATCAATGATTTTACTTTTTGATCTCCATCCCAACTCATAATCATTTAGGGTTTCATGCGTAGTAACGCCCGCCTCATAATCATTTCTGTTGGGTTCTCTATTGGCTACCGCAAAAGAAGTGTATATATGATTGTTAGCATTCATTTTATAGGTAAAACCTAATTTTGGATTGAAGAAATTAAAATGAGCATTTACATCAATTGCATCCAAGTCTGAGGTAGTTCCTTCGGTTTTATAATTTACAGTTCTTCTTTGTAAATCAGCATAAGCCGATAGTTGTGCGGTAAGATCAAACGTAACTTTAGTAAAAACTGACAGGTCTATTTTTGTAGCATCAGAAAAGTAATATTGATCTCTTATTTTAGTGTCCGGTAACAATTCATTTCCCCAGATTACTTCTCCAAAATGTTTTCCTGTATAGTTTGAGAAAGATGCCCCAGCAATTAAGTTTATTTTTTGGGTCTTATAATTGGTATTAAAGTTAGCGACATAAAAATCGTTATCAAGCCAACGTCTTACAATTACATCACTACCATCTGCAATTAGCTTGTCAAAATCTTCATAATCCACTTCTGCTTTGTATTGTTCAAAAAAACCAGCACCTTTGGTATAATTCAACGCTAAATTTGTTGACCAATTTTCTGTTAATTTTTCATTCCAATGCAACTGATAATGGTTTTGCCCATAATCATCTACTTCATTATCATAGGTGTAAGGGTTTTGTCTTCTATCCTCTCTCAACTGTTCAGCTGTTAAACCATACCAAGCCTGATACGTTTTTTCTGTTCCACCGAACGTAATGGCTTTGATCAAGGTGTTTTCATCGGTATAACTTGCTTGTAGATAGAATGATTTTAAATCTGAAGATGCTCTGTCAACATATCCATCAGAATAAATATTGGAGAGACGACCTGCTATTTCTATGTGATCGTTAATTTTTCCTGTACTGAATTTCACCGTATGCTTTCGGGTATTAAAAGAACCAAACGTATTCGAAATTTCTCCATATGCCGCTTCTGATATTGCATCTGTCAAAATATTTAAACTGGCACCAAAAGCTCCGGAACCATTGGTAGAGGTTCCTACTCCTCTTTGTAATTGTATGTTTTGTGTAGAAGAAGCAAAATCTCCTAAGTTTACCCAAAAAGTTCCATGACTCTCTGCATCGTTATATGGAATTCCGTTTACAGTTACATTGATACGTTCTCCATTTGATCCACGAACATTCATATACGTATACCCTACACCTGCTCCTGCATCAGAAGAAGAAACGACTGAAGGCATATAGTTTAACAAAATAGGAATGTCTTGTCCTAAATTACGTTTTTCCAATTCTTTTTTAGAAATATTAGAAAACGTAACAGGGACCTCTTCAGTCACACGAACAGCAGAAACCAACACCTCTTCTAAAAGAGTTGAACTTGTTTCTAAAACAAAATTGAGATTGACGTCTTTGGTAACCAAAACTTTTTTGGAAACCGTTTGATAACCCAAAAAAGAAACTTCAAAGGTATAATACCCTTTGTTTAATTTTGTGCTAAATTCTCCTTTATCATCAGCTAACATTGCCTGGTTACGCTCTATAATTGAGAGGGTAGCACCAGATAAAGGTTTGTTGTTTTGATTGGTTACATTTCCACTAATGCTAAACGTTTGAGCATTTGATAAAGCACCAACCAACAAGAATAAAAAAAAGTGTATTTTTTTCATTTTAAATAATTTTAAAACGAATAAAAAGAGGTAATTATTCTTAAGTTAATATTGAATAATAGATTAATTAAAACATCACAAACAAATACGGATATTGTTTTATGATAATTCCCTAAACAGCATTACCTGTTCTAGGTTCATTGGGTATGATCTCAGCCATAATAAGATTGAAAATTTTGGTGTTAAAATAAACGACCGAACCACAACCCTACAAGCACCCCTTTTTGAGAACGATGCAAAAATACAATGTATTTTCTATTTGTGAAACAATTAATGCATTATTATTCTAGCGGTGGTTTTCTTCTCAAATACTTTTTATGCGCATTTTTTTGTTTGCTCTCAATCCTCTTGCTTATTGCGGATCGACTGGGTTTTGTGGGTCTTCTTTTTTTGGGAAGGATTAGACTTTGCTTGATCAAATCGAAACATCTTTTGATCGCTATTTCTTTGTTTTTATGTTGTGACCTGGTCTTATCACAGCATAAAATTAACTGATGGTCTTTTGTCAATCTTGAAGACAACTTTTCTTTTAGCAGTTCTTTTTCTCTAAGATTTAAAGCATTTGAATCTTGTAGGTTAAAAGTCAACTCTATTTTGGTTGAAACTTTATTCACGTGTTGCCCTCCTGCTCCTGAACTTCTTACAGCTTTAAAGTTTAATTCCTTTGTAAATTCTTCTCGATTCATACTTATTGCTTACTTCTTTAAAAGTTGATCAATTTCTTTGACGGCTTGGTGAAAGCGTGTTTTTTTATCGCCTTTCAAAAGAATATAAGGTTTCTTGTATTTGTCTAAGGAATGTTTAAAAGCCATAAACATTTCTTCTCTCTGGGTTGGCCGATCTCTCAAGTCATCTGCCTCCCAAGGGGTATCAATATAAGTTAGCAAGTACAAGTCATATTGGTTTTCTAAGGCATATTTTTCTAATTCTTTGTCCACAAAACCGTCGTAATAAGCCTCAGAATAGACCTTTGTTTCCAATAAATCAGTGTCACAAATCAATAGTTTATTGGCTTCTTTAGCGAGTTTATTCTCTAATTTCATTTGACCATTAGCAATGGGTATGATGTCTTTTATTTCGCATACTTTCTTTGTTTTGTCCCATTTCTCTTGTAAGTATGCTCTAGAAAACTCTGGAACACAAGCTGTTTTGTAATGCGCAGACAACTGAACAGAGAGTGTCGTTTTACCTGTCGATTCTGGACCAAACAAAACAATTTTAACTAGATTGCTTGGGTGTTGTTTAAGTTTTTTCTCCATGCCAAATAACCTTGAACGGCCAGTATTGTGAAAATTAAATATTGTAAGGATAGCATTCCTAAACCTCTATATGCGTACAAGGGCACAGTAATGAGATCAGCAAAAATCCAAAGCATCCAATTTTCTATTTTTTTATTTGCCATGTACCACATGGCTGTAAAGAAAATTCCAGAGGTAAAAACATCGATATAGTTTTCAGGTTTGAGATCATATCCAAAATATACATATACAATAGAAGTAATGAACATGGTAATCAAAACCATAAAAACACCTATTCTTTTTTCTGTTGATGTAGTCCTAGAAATAGGCACAATGGTTTTATTGTTTTTCTTTCTAGACCAATTCCACCAGCCATAAATACTCATAGCGGAATAGTAAAAGTTCATCATCATGTCTCCAAAATATTGTGCTTTGTACAGCAAATATACGGTAATCACTGTGGCAACCAACCCCACTGGATAAACCAATATGTCTTCTTTTTTAGAATAGACAACGCTTGCAATTCCAAACACAAAAGCAACAGCTTCTAACAAAACATCACCCGTGGAGGTATCTTGATAGGCGCTTAAAAAAAAATTAAAAATGTGGTTCATAATGACTCCTATCGGATTTGACTAGTTTTAAATTGAGGATAACATTTTCTTGAGCCTCAAATGTTCTTTCGATCTCTTTTGTTAGGAAAAACATGACCTCACTATACTCCCCATAAATTTGTGTGCTCATTGGGTTCTCTAATACTGTGAATTTTGAAGCTCTCAATCTTTTGATAAAAGTAATGATATGGCTTTCAAAATCTTGATCTAACGGTAATAAAGTAATTTCAATAGAAACTTTCATATTGTTTTCAAATAATAAGGTAAAAGTAAGCATCCTTTTTTAGTTCCTCTAACAACCCTCAAATTATATTAATCACATTTTGGGTATGACTTGTGGCCATCGTCTTTAAAATTATTTTACCACATACTTCATCATTGTTAGTTATAAACTTTATCTTCGTCTCGATGGATACTGCAACTGTAAGACAACTTAAAACCGAATTAAACGGTCTGGATAGAAATGAACTTATTGAGATTGTTTTAAGGCTATCTAAATTTAAAAAAGAAAACAAAGAATTACTAACCTATTTACTTTTTGAATCTGATGATGAACAAGATTATATCAAAGAAATCAAAATAGAAATAGACGAGGCTTTTGAGAAAATAAACCCCAATTCTTATTTTTACATAAAAAAAAGTATTAGAAAAATTTTAAAAAGTATCAAAACTTACATACGCTATTCCAATGTAAGAGAAACAGAGGTAGAACTCCTTTTGTACTTTTGTAAAAAGTTACGTATCATGAGCCCTTCTATGACAAGAAACCAGCAGTTAATTAATATTTTCTCGAGAGAAATTAAAAACATTGAGAAAAAAATTAAAACGTTACATGAAGATTTACAACATGATTATTTTCATCTTCTAGAAAACCTCAAAAGTTAGTCCTCACCCTTTATTGAAAGTCGTACTGCAAATAAATAGAGATTGAAATTATGAATTCTTTTATTTATATTTATAAAAAATATAAACCTCATGAAAAAATCTATTTTACTTGTAATGACAACGGTTTTGTTTACCAGTTGTAGTGTCATTAGACCTGGACAGGCAGGAATCAAACAAACTTTAGGTAAATTTAAAGGAAACGTCGAAACCCAAGGAATTGTCTTCTACAATCCAATTATTAGTAAAGTTGTAAAAGAATCAATCAAGACCAACAACATCAAATTGTTTTTAACGCTACCAAGTAAAGAGGGACTTAGTGTTAATTCTGAAATCTCTATTCTGTATCGTTTGGAGGCAGATAAATTGACCTCTGTATTGCAAAACTTAGGAAAAGATTATGAGTCTGTTGTAACTAGTGTTTTTAGATCTGCCGCATCTGATGTCTGTGCACAATTTTATGCCAAAGATATGCATTCGGGTATGCGTTCAAAAATTGAGTCAGAAATCATGAAAAAAATGAAGCTCAACATAGAAAAACAAGCCGAAGGTATCAATTTGATTTCTGTGCTGATGAAGAGAATTCAACTTCCAAATGGTTTGGCGAAATCTATTGAGAGAAAACTACAAGCAGAGCAAGATGCCATGAGAATGGAATTCGTTTTGCAACAAGAAAAACTAGAAGCTGAAAGAAAAATCATCAACGCGACAGGTGAAAAAGATGCTCAAAAAATATTAGCAGAAGGACTAAGTGATCAGATCATAAAATTAAACACAATTGAAGCGTTTAAAGAACTGTCAAAATCCCCGAACACAAAAATTATCATCACTGATGGTAAGACACCGATCTTGCTATCTAACGAGTAAAAGGAATTCAAATCCATACCCAAAAAAAAGCGCTCGAAGTAATTTGAGCGCTTTTTTTGGTTTTGATCACAAAGGGGTTCAGGCGGTGTCAGCTAATACTTTTTAGTAAGATATGGGCCTGCAAATAGTTTTTGTAAGCGCGATAATTTCGTTTTTTTTCAAAACGTATATGAATGATTTCTCCATAAACTGTTTGTTGTTCTAGAGCATGAATCAAAGTGATGATACGCTACGAGAAAATGTGATACATATGTATTATCTAGACATTTAAAGGCTAAAAAAAAATCCCTGTAAACTTTACGTTCATAGGGATTTTAAAAATAATTTTTTGCGGTCTGGACGGGACTCGAACCCGCGACCCCCTGCGTGACAGGCAGGTATTCTAACCAGCTGAACTACCAGACCGTTGCTGTTAGCGATGGCAAATATAAAACTTAATCATACTTACTCAAAAGGTTTTTGCCCTTTTTTTGATTTTTTTCAACTTCTAAATCTTAGCATATTCATAACCAGAATTTTATATAAAAAAAAAGATTTCAAAAACTGAAATCTTTTTTTTGAGGGTCAATATTAGGTTTAGATAGCAGCCTCTATCTTAGCCGCATAAGTTGCTTTTGGTGCAACGCCTACTTGCTTATCAACGACTTCACCGCCTTTAAAAACCAATACTGTTGGTATATTTCTCACACCGTATTTGGCTGCAAACTCTTGGTTGGTGTCTACATCTACTTTACCAATAACTGCTTTTCCTTTAAACTCATCTGTTAACTCATCAATAATAGGAGCTACCATTCTACAAGGTCCACACCAAGCGGCCCAAAAATCTACCAATACAGGTTGATCTGATTTCAATACTACTTCTTCAAATGTTGCATCTGTTATTTCTAATGCCATAATTTTATCTTTTTTAAATACGCTATACAAATGTAATTAAATAATTGCTTTTTTACTTTTAAATAAAATCACTTTTATTTATGGTTGTATTTGTTTTTCCTATCCAGTTTTTAATTCTTTATTTTTTAAATTTAAACGCTTACTCCTCTGCTAAATTTGGTCCCAACCAACGTTCAGCCTCTTCATTTGTCAGTCCTCTTCGGTTTGCAAAATCATGAATTTGCTCTTTTGTGATTTTACCTAACCCAAAATATCGAGCATCTTTGTGTGCAAAGTAATGTCCAGAAACAGATGCTGTTGGAAACATCGCCAGACTATCGGTTAACGTTACCCCAATATTTTCTTCTACATTCAACAATTCCCACAACTGTATTTTTTCAGTGTGATCAGGACACGAAGGATATCCTGGAGCAGGACGTATACCTTGATAAGATTCTTTAATCAAGTCTTCATTTGTTAAATCTTCTCCCTTTGCATATCCCCAATCTTCTTTACGTATTTTGTCATGTAAGTATTCTGCAAATGCTTCTGCAAATCGATCTGCCAAAGCTTTTACCATAATACTATTGTAATCGTCTAAGTTTTGTTTGTACGCTTCTGCCTTTTCTTCAACACCAAAACCAGTTGTCACACAGAAAGCTCCAATATAATCTTCTACACCACTTTCTCTGGGTGCGATATAATCAGACAATGCCATGTGCGGTTTCCCTGTTGCTTTTTTGGATTGTTGGCGTAGGGTAAGCATCGTTTGTATGGTTTCTGTTCGACTTTGATCACTGTATATCTCTATGTCGTCAGTATTTACACTATTTGCAGGAAACAAACCATAAACAGCTTTTGCAACAAACCATTTTTCTTTGACGATTTTGTCTAACATCTGTTTGGCATCTTTAAACAAATCTTGAGCTTGAGTACCAACAATTTCATCTTCTAAAATGGCAGGAAATTTACCATGCAATTCCCAAGATTGAAAAAACGGAGTCCAATCTATAAATGGCAATAATGTTTCTAATGGCAAGTTTTCAATGACTTTAACCCCTGTTTTATTTGGAGCATAAACAGTTTCATCATTAAATTCAATCTCATATTTGTTTTTTCTGGCTTCCTCCAACGGTAAATAAACTTTCTTACGACCTCTACTTAAAAAGCCTTCTCTAACCTTGTCGTATTCTGCATACGTTTCTTCTTTAAATTTCTCGGAGATGTTTTTGTCTTCTCCAATCAATTTACTCGTTACAGGCACAGATCTTGAGGCGTCTAATACATGAACGACTCCCCCATCGTATTCTGGTGCAATTTTAACAGCGGTATGTGCTTTTGAGGTTGTTGCTCCACCAATTAATAAAGGAATATTGAAATTCAAACGTTTCATTTCTTTGGCTATGTGGACCATTTCGTCAAGTGAAGGCGTAATCAAGCCGCTGAGTCCAATGACATCTACTTTTTCATCAATGGCTACTTGTAAGATTTTTTCAGGTGAAACCATGACACCTAAATCTACAATAGCGTAATTATTACAGGCCATTACCACCCCAACAATATTTTTACCAATATCGTGAACATCCCCTTTTACAGTGGCCAATAAAACTTTTCCTTGAGCAGGACTATTTTCATCTTTTGCCTCTTCAATAAATGGCATTAGATAGGCCACAGCTCTTTTCATCACACGAGCGGATTTTACCACTTGTGGTAAGAACATTTTCCCTTCACCAAATAAATCTCCTACAACCCCCATTCCAATCATCAAATGACCTTCGATGACCTCTAAAGGCTTCTCAACTTGTAAGCGAGCCTCTTCCACATCTTCAACAATAAATTGATCAATTCCCTTTACCAATCCATGAGTGATTCTTTCTTGCAGAGACAACTCTCTCCAGGCAAGCTTTTGTGCTTCCGTTTTTGTTTCTCCCTTGAAACTCTCAGCAAAATCTAACAAACGTTCTGTTGCATCATCACGTCGATCTAAAATGACATCTTCTACATGTTCTAATAAATCCTTTGGAATGTCATCATAGACTTCTAATAACGCCGGATTTACAATACCCATGTTCATTCCTTTCTTGATGGCGTGATATAAAAACACTGAATGCATAGCCTCTCGTACCGGATTGTTCCCTCTAAAAGAAAAGGAAACGTTACTTACTCCACCACTTACACTTGCATTGGGTAAATGAGTACGTACCCAGTGGGTTGCTTCTATAAAATCAATAGCGTTGCTTCGGTGTTCTTCCATACCGGTAGCGACAGGGAATATATTTAAATCAAAAATAATATCCTCTGAAGGAAAATCACATTCGTCTACCATTATTCGGTAGGATCTTTCAGCAATTTCAATTCTTCGTGTATAATTATCAGCTTGGCCTTCTTCATCAAAAGCCATTACAATTACAGCTGCTCCATACATTTTTAATTTACGTACTTGTGCTTTAAAATTGTCAACTCCCTCTTTTAATGAAATTGAATTTACAACACATTTACCTTGCACAACTTGTAGTCCTGCTTCTATAATATCCCATTTAGAGGAGTCAATCATGATAGGAACTCTCGCAATATCTGGTTCGGCCATGATCAAGTTTAAGAATCGAACCATAGCCTCTTTCCCATCAATCAAACCATCATCCATGTTGATGTCTATAATTTGGGCTCCACCTTCTACTTGGTGCAATGCGATTGCCAAGGCTTCATCATACTTTTCTTCTTTGATGAGTCTTAGAAATTTTTTAGATCCCGCAACATTTGTACGTTCTCCAACATTGATAAAATTTATATTAGGATTTAAAACCAAAGGCTCTAATCCTGATAATTTCATGTATTTTGTTTGCTTTATACTACTCATCCCTTGC
>NZ_JBDNAI010000004.1:0-16779 GCF_039768515.1 Wenyingzhuangia sp. | reverse complement strand
TGACCCCAACTCCAACTTCTCTCCATGTGGTAGGAACAATTGATTTGTCAACGGCAGGTCTAAAAACACCATTAAATGTGGTAGGCTCATGATATTCATTAATAATTCCCATAGGAACCAACATCAATCCTGCCCTCACATTTAAGTCATCATTAATCGCATGAGACAATAATGCTTGTTCTACAAAAACTTCGTTAACGTGTTCTAATTCAATTTCTGTTACAAATTGAGTTTTTTCATTGAATTGATATCCAAAAAGCAACACCATACGCTGAACATCGATTTCCCCTAACTCCTCTCCTAGTGGTTCTCCATAGGTTACTTCTCCATATCCTCCAACAACAACACCTCCTTTAACGTTACCGCTAAGGATTCTTTGGATTGCATTTTCTTGTTGGCTAGGATCCTGAACTCCTGTGTAAGTCTGTCCAAAACTTAAATTTGAAACGATCAATCCGAGGGTCAAAATAATTTTTCTCATGTTATTTAGTCTTATTATAAGTAACTTGTAATTTCGTTGCAAATATAAAGACTAATTCTAAATTAGACAACACTATTTTAATTTATTATAAATAAAATCAAGGGATTGGTTTTTAAAAAAACAAAGGAAATTAAAATAACTGTAAGCCAACATTATAGGCACTTTCGAAGTGTAAAGTATTGATGTGTGTTTCCACTTTTTTTGATGTAAAGTAGGATAACATTTTTTCAGTGGGCATATTTCCTGTCAATTGATCTGTTGCCATAGGGCAACCGCCATACCCCTTAATAGCACCATCAAAACGCATACAACCCGCATGATAGGCTGCACTTATTTTTTCATGCCATCTATCAGGGGTGGTATGCAAATGCGCGCCAAATTCAAGCGTTGGATAAGCTGGTATTAAATTTGAAAACAAAACTTTTATAATTTCTGGTGTGGAAGATCCAACGGTGTCAGATAAAGATAAAACCGAAATGCCAATAGCAGATAATTTCTCGACCCACTGCCCTACAATATCAATATTCCAGGGATCTCCGTAAGGATTTCCAAATCCCATGGATAAATAAGTAACTACTTGCTTGTTGTTTTGTGCTGCAATCGTTATGATTTTTTCTAATTCTCTAAAACTCTCCTCTATGGTTTTATTTGTATTTCTAACTTGAAAAATTTCTGAAATAGAAAATGGAAAACCTAAATAGGTAATCTCTTCAAATGAACAAGCGTCAACGGCTCCTCTAGTATTGGCTACTATAGCTAATAGTTTGCTTCGAGTAGTTGACAGATCTAATTTGTTTAGCACCGCCGCAGTGTCTGCCATTTGAGGAATGGCAGATGGAGACACAAAGCTTCCAAAATCTACGGTATCAAAACCACATCGCAAGATGGCATTAATATAATTAGATTTAAGGTTTGTCGGAATGAACTCCTTTATACCTTGTAAGGCATCTCGTGGACATTCAATTAACTTTACCGCATTAGAACCAATCATGATTCAAAGATAAGAACAATCTTATACAGAAAACACCTTAGAAAAAAATTTACGCTAAATTCTTTTATATCCGTACTGCTATTAGTCTTTAAAAACAGAGAGCAACTGAATATAAGTTGGTATCAATATAATACTGGCTTGGTTTATGAAACCCTACGAAACTAGTTTTCATGATAAAAAAGTAAAGTTGAATGATTAAATTCCTATTAGTTAAAGAAACAATATCATATTCTTTTTAAAACATGTAATTTTGTCGTATGATTTTGAAAGATACTATTGTTGCGCTAGCAACCGCCTCAGGTGTAGGCGCAATTGCTGTTGTTCGTTTGTCTGGACCAGCTGCTCTGACGATTGCCAATGATTGTTTTTCCTCTATCAAGGCACACAAATCTTTGCTAGACCAAAAATCTCATACCTTACATTTAGGTCATTTCATGGCAGACAAAAGAGTTATTGATCAAGTGTTGATTTCTGTTTTTAAAAACCCTCACTCCTACACCGGAGAGGATACCATTGAAATTTCTTGTCATGGCTCCTTATACATACAGCAAGAAATCATCCAAGTGCTATTGCAAAAAGGTGCAAGAATGGCTGATCCAGGAGAGTTTACACTTAGAGCCTTCATTAATGGTAAATTAGATTTATCGCAAGCAGAGGCTGTAGCCGATTTAATCTCTTCAGATTCAGAGGCCTCTCATCAAATTGCCATGCAACAAATGCGAGGGGGATTTTCTAATGAAATCCAACTCCTCAGAGATCAACTTATCAATTTTGCTTCTTTGATCGAATTAGAATTAGATTTTGCGGAGGAAGATGTAGAATTTGCTGACAGAACTGAATTCAAGAAATTGGTCGCTAGAATTCAAATGGTCCTAAAACGCTTGATTGATTCTTTTGCTGTGGGTAACGTAATCAAAAATGGTATACCTGTAGCTATTGTAGGAGAACCCAATGTAGGGAAATCTACCCTGCTAAATTCATTACTAAATGAGGAGCGTGCTATCGTTTCAGATATCGCAGGAACCACTCGTGATACCATTGAAGACGAAATGATTATTGATGGAGTGTCTTATCGATTTATAGACACTGCAGGAATTAGAGAAACAGAAGATGTTGTAGAAAGTATTGGAATACAAAAAACATTTGAAAAAATTAGCCAGGCGCAAGTAGTTATCTATTTGGTCGATTTGACAAAACACAGCTTACAAAATACCAAGTATCAAACAGAACTTGAGTCTATTAAAAATAAGTTTCCTCTAAAACAATTGATTGTAATAGGAAACAAAGCCGATAAAGTAAATAAAGAAACGCTTCAGCAATTAACAAATGAAATTCCAGAACTCATATCCATTTCTGCAAAATCTAAAGAGGGAGTTGAACATTTGACCAATGAATTGACCAAAAGAGTCAATATTGGTGCACTCAACAATCAAGATACCATTGTGACCAACTCTCGTCATTACGACGCTCTACTGAAGGCTTTAAATGAAATCAACAAAGTGGATGAAGCCATCTTAAATCAAGTCTCTAGTGATTTAATGGCTATAGATATTCGTGAAACGTTGTACTATTTTGGTCTGATAACAGGTGAGGTAACCAATGATGACCTATTAGGAAATATCTTTGCTAATTTCTGTATTGGGAAGTAGTCTGTGCAAAAAATAAAATCGCCAAGTCTCAACAAACCTATTGTGAAGTTTTTGATTAACCACGCAGGAATCAAAAGCAAAACAGCAGCCTACAATTCATCAATACTTTACCTATCTTTGCACTTCTAGTATTTTCTACCTATGACATTTAAAGACTTCGATTTAAACCCTAAAATATTAAAAGCAGTAGCTGAACAAAACTACACGACTCCTACTCCAATCCAACAAGCGACAATACCTATTGTGCTAGATGGTATGGATGTAATGGGTTGTGCTCAAACAGGAACTGGAAAAACAGCAGCTTTTGCCTTACCCATTTTGGATCGTATCTATTCCCAAAATGAAGGAAGCAAAAAAAGTAAAAAAATAAAATCATTGGTGATAAGTCCTACGAGAGAACTAGCCATACAAATAGAGGAGAACTTCAAACAATACAGCACATATACCCAACTAAAAACTTCCTCTGTCTATGGAGGTGTATCCATAGAGCAGCAGATTGAGTCGTTGGTCAAAGGGGTTGATGTATTGATTGCAACTCCTGGTAGGTTATTAGATTTGCACAAAAGAGACATTATCAACCTAGATTTTGTTCAAATCTTGGTGCTAGATGAAGCTGACATGATGTTAGACTTAGGCTTTATTGATGATATAAAAAAAATCACTCGTTTGTGTCCCCAGGAAAAACAAACGTTATTCTTTTCTGCCACTATGCCGCCCAAAATAGAGCGTTTGGCAAATGAATTGTTGTCTGAACCTGAAAAAATATCAGTCTCTAAAGGGACTTCAGCAGCCAAAACGATTAGCCAAGAATTGTATAGGGTTGCCAAACCTAAAAAAATTGAATTGTGTTTGCACTTGTTACGCAACAACCTAGCGGGCAATATGATTATTTTTAGACGTACCAAGTTTGGAGTTGACAAACTAGAAGAAACCCTATTAAAAAACAATTTTAAAGTGGATACCATCCACGGAGACAAAACACAAACTGCTAGAACCAAGGCTTTAAATAAATTCAAAAATAATGATGTCAATATTTTAATCGCTACTGATGTGGCCGCTCGTGGGATTGATATTCCAGATTTGGACATTGTCATTAATTTTGACATCCCAAATATCCCGGAGTCATATGTACACCGAATTGGTCGTACAGGTAGAGCAGGAAAACAAGGTAGAGCTTTATCTTTTTGCGCTGCTGATGAAAAAATTTACATCAATCAAATTCAACAACTACTTGGAAAAATAATTCCTATTGAGGAAAATCATCCCTATCCTTTAGATCCTAATGCGAAACCAGAAGTCCACAAGAAAAAAGGAAGTAAATATAAGAAAGGGAGGAAATCTGTAGGTTCTAAAGCCAAAAAGAAACGTTGGTACTGATTGAATACTCCTTTGGACTGATCTCTAGAACGACGTTAAAAGTTACTTTCTTAAGAGCAATCTATCTAGAGAATATTTACCGGATCCTTGAAGAAATAAAACCAAGTAACCTACTAAATAAATAATCGCTGATTCCTGGGACCTCAATCCTTCTCCTCCATGTATGATGAATACAGCTACACCCATCGTGAAAATTAGAGGAAGTAAAGAGAGTCGTGTCAACAAGCCCAGAACCAGAAGAACAGAACAAATAACTTCAGCAAATACGACTAAACTCAGAGAAGCCATTGCTCCCAAACCAAAAGGGTTGGCAAATTTAATTTGAGTGCCTGAAAACAAAGTATTGAGCTTGGGCAATCCATGTAAATAAATCATAGTCAATCCAAGGGTGATTCTAAGCAATAACATAGAAAGATTGATTCCCCAAGATTTATTACTCATCAGTTGTTTTTTCATCTTAATTTATATTTAAATATTATCTGCTTTTACCCGCATAAGTCATCGCCTCACCTTTACCAAACCCATAGCTAAACCCTAAGGATATAAATCTTCCTCTCTGCCCAAAACTATAGTTATATCTGTTTACATTGTTTATGATATTTTCAAAAATTCTTGTCTCAAATACATCTCTTACAGCAAAGTTAACAACAGCTTTTCCCATTAATATTTTCTTTCTTAGACCAAGATCTAGAAAGGCGTAACCTGCTCTTTCTCCTTGTAGAGTTTGATTAGAAGATCTATAATTTCCGGTTATTTCCATATCTACATCTCGAGAAAAACTAAGTTTAGTATTGACACGAGTACTCCAGTTTTTATTGGAGAAGCTATAATTTGTTCCTAAATAAGCACCGTTCCTGTTAAAATAATTCCAATTCAAATCTCCATTAATCGTCATCCATTGCAAAGGACTATACTTTCCGTTTACCTCTAAACCTGTACTTCGTCTCGTCCCTATATTAAAGGGAGTTGTTGTGGTTATGTTGTCTTCAAAAATAGTAATAGACTCCTGTAAGTCCGTTGTGTATTTGTGATATAGACTCGTGCTTAGATTAGCTTTTCCTATTTTGTAAATTGAAGTCAATTCATAAGCATCTGTAAACTCTGGAAGCAAGTCAGGATTTCCAGCACGAATATTATAATTATCTCTGATACTAATGAAAGGATTCAAATCCCACAAACGGGGTCTATAAATTCTTTTTGAATACCCAGCCTGCAAAGAAAAATTTTCTAAAATTTTATATGAGGTATGAGCGCTAGGAAACAAACTATTGTATTGTTGTCTTCCCTCTGAGCCCCTATTGGTAATTATTAAATCTGTGTTTTCTAAACGAGTTCCTACTTTTACACCCCAATTCTTGTTTTCATAGGATACTGTTCCGTAAACCCCTAATACTTTCTGATTGTAGTCAAATATATTGGTCAATGTAGGGTCTACAACAAACTCTTGATCCTCTCTATCAAAGTTCTTTACTTGGTAGTCGTTGCCTACCTCGTTGATCACATATTGGCCTCCCATTTCTAATTCTACTTGCTCAGAAATTGGATTTTTATAATCTAATTTAAACGTATAATCTGCTTGTTGATACTGAGTATCTGTCAATTGATTTGGATTGGCATCGGATATAGGTGTATTTGAAAATTCCGAAGTCAATTCTTTTCCAAAAAATCTACCTAATGAACTAAATATGAGGGTATGCTCCTCGTCGTTTTTAAACGCTTTGCTATAGTTCAATTCATATTGCCACTTTGGATTGATTGCTTCTGTGACCTCAGTTCGAATCCATTCACTTTCTAGGAGATCATCAGCATATGCACTAAAGTTAGTTTCAGAAGGTTGACTTTCAATTTCATATGCTATATTTCCCGATAGCGTCAAAACATTATAGTCATCAATGTGATAATCTGTTCCCAAGATTAAATTATAAAAGACTTCATTTCGATAACTCGTTCCCTCTGATTCTAGTTTACTGTTGTTAATTTTATTTGTGTTGATTCTTTTATTGTAACGGGGATAAGACTTATATCCCCCTCCAAACTGTGTAAACAAATTAAATTTCTGAGTTCTTTTATTCATACTTACTCCCACACTATGATTATCAGGAATCCCCGTATTAACTGATACCGAGCCATTCAATCCTTTTTTTTCTTCTTTCTTAAGGATGATGTTTAAAATTCCAGCAGTTCCCTCAGCATCATATTTAGCAGATGGATTTGTGATGACTTCAATACTTTTAATCATGTCAGCTGTAATCGTTCCAAGAGCATTACCTCCAGACTCTGTTAAAACCGAAGGCTTTCCATCTAATAAAATTTGAACTCCTGAACTACCTCTTAAGCTTATGTCTCCTTCAATATTCACATTTACTGAAGGAACGTTGTTCAATACCTCCAAAGCACTCATTCCAGTACTTGCTATATCTTTACCAACATTAAAAACTTTTTTATCTAGTTTGAATTGAGTTTTGGAAATATTAGCTCTTAACTCTACTGAATCTAGCGCTTCTCTGTTTTCTTTTAATAGGATTATACCTAAATCAATCAGAGGGTTTGAAGTGTCAAAATTCTCAAGGAATCGTGTTTTATACCCCATAAAACTGATTTGAATAAGAAAGTCTGTCTTTGAAGTTGTGATTCGAAAAATTCCATTTTCATCGGTTGTTGTACCCTGTACAACTTTTTTAGTGAATCCATCAAGGATAACTATTGTTGCGTAAGGAATCGTTGTCTTACTATCCATTTCTTTTAACTGACCTAGTATCGTTCTTTCTTTGTTTTGAGAAAAAACAAAGCCATAAAAAAAAAGAATGAGTAGTAGGTTTAATTTAATTTTTACGGTCATAAAGTAAGCTTATATATATATATAAAAGTAGAAATAATAAGATCAAAACCATCATCGAAAAACACAAAAAAGCCTTTTCTATTTAAAGAAAAGGCTTTTCATGTTTAAATAAATGCTTTATTATTTGTCAGAAGCTTTAACTGCTAAAGAATAAATAACCAAACCGAAACCAATCTTGTTGATCGCATCAGCAATGTTGTATGCAACATCTATAGAAAGTTGAATCCCGAATACTTCTCCGGCACCACCGTACCATCCATCGGTTCCTGCTAAATATCCTAAAGGATAAATTGCCCATCCTACTAACACAAACCAGCATAAAATTTTGTGAGCTTCTAATACTGCTCCACCAGCTTGTTCTGCTAATTTTTTTGCACCACCAACCCAAATCTCATACACAATGTAGAAATAAGCTAATGCAGATAGTGTACCCCATACAGATGGTCCTGAACCTGTAGTATATACAGCTTCACCAAAGTAACCTGTTACTAACATCACTACAGAAGCTAAAATCATTTTCCATAGCAAAGACTTTTTAGCCCCAGCTGCTTTAAGAATTAAATAAAACTCTACACACATCAATGGCACAGTTAATACCCAGTCTACATATCTAAAGAATGTAGGTGACTCTCCAAAAGAAGCGTAGTAATCTCTCATGTACCAATAATGTACTGCTGCAATGAAAGTAATAAGCCCCGAAACCAAAATGGAAGTTCTCCACTTTTTGTCAAAGCTATTCATTGAGAAAAAGAAGAAGACAGATGCTGCCATCATTGCCATACAACCTACGAAAAATGTAAACCCTACATAGTCATCAGTTGCTATAGGTTTCATGGCTAAAATTAAATTATTAAGTGTTAAATACATAAAATATAGTTTTTTAGTTTCCTCAAATATATATAAAAAAAAACAAAAACAAAAAAAATGATTATTTTAGCCTAAAAAAATTATGAAAATAATAAACCTAAAGCTTCTAATTACAGTATTCTTATTTTGGTTAACGATCCAACTAAATTTCGTTTATGAAGATGTGTTGGCCTATCTGATAATTGTGACTATTGGTATCGTTCATGGCAGTAATGATCTCTCCATCATTTCTCACTTAAACAAAAACAAAAACAAGTTGAACTCCTCAAATTTTTTGTTCCTATACGTCACCATTGTTTTAGCTGTCACCTATTCGTTTATGACAATTCCCAGCTTAGCTTTATTTACATTTCTAATGTTTAGTTTTTATCATTTTGGAGAACAACATCTCGGTGGATTGTTATTGAACAACACCCTTAAGTCTAAACTTTTTTTCTCTACTTATGGAGCGTTAATTTTTGCGCTCATTTTCTATTGCAACACACCTGACACCATTAACATCATTAAAGAACTGACGGGCATCAGCATACCTGAATACTACTTTTTGTACTTTTTAGTGGCTTCTTTGTTTTCTACGCTACTCTCTTACCTAATTAACCTCAAAAACACCAACTTTAAGTTTAATATTTTCTATGAATTGTTCATTATTGTACTCTTCAGCTTTTTATTTAGCATTTCAACTTTACTATGGTCATTTGCTATTTATTTTATCATCTGGCACTCTATCCCTTCAATTATAGATCAGATTAAAGTACTGCACAGAACTTTAACAAAACAACATGTGATACATTATTTGAAATCTTCTTTTTTGTACTGGTTCATCTCTATTGTTGGACTAGTGGTACTGTATTACTATTCTACCTATTTGGAAATTGCTTTCAACACCCTATTCTTCGCATTTTTAGCTGCCATCACCATACCCCATGTCATCATTATGTATGTCTTAAATAAAAAATTAAAGTAAAACAGTTATACACAATAAATCCAAATCTTGTTAGGTCAACCATCGTTTTCCCAAGACCTACAAAATGTTAATTATAATTAGTTAGGCTAGCCTTGACCCTGCTTTTGATTTTATCTACAAATTCGGGTGGAGCCATTACCTTTAGCGCTTCACCATAAGATAAGATTTGTTGCTCTAGTTCATAATTTGGAATCAAGTCTAACGTAAAAGTTAATCCGTCCTCATTGAACTCACCATTCTTCTGACTACCGTGAAGCGGAGAAGTAATGATGTATGATGCCAAACGAGAATTGGCTTTCAAAGTAATCTTGGTTAATTTGTCTTCCAAATTCCCTCTAGTAATCCCAATAATATCTTCATAACGTTCCGTAAAATCAATATCTGAAACTTTGTATTTATCATTGTTTTCCTTCACAAACTCAATCCTATCAATCGCGAGTGTTGTGACTGGTTTGTACTTAGAATGAGTCCCTAAAACAAACCACCTGTTGTTGTATTGTTTTAAATACTGTGGGTGCATGTAAATTTCTTCTACGTGATCTTTTCTAAAGGTTTGATATCCAATAGTCAATACTTTCTCATATTGAATGGCATTAAACAAAGTATTTAAATGCTCTAAACCTTTTAGAAAAGGATTGTTTTCAAACCCCAAAATCTCTCTTGGTGTTTCATGAAAATCAAAATCTTTTTCTAGTTTTAAAGTCAATTCTTCAACCCAACCAAACTGTGGCATCCCTTTGATTCTATTCAAAGTAAGCAAAGCTTCTTTCAGTTGCTTGGCTTCAGTTTCATTCATAGGCTGATTGTTTATAGAAAAATTTGGATCTGAATACCTGTAGAAAGCCGTTCTACCTTCTTTCGTTATTTCTAGGTCTACCGCATACCCTTGCTCACTTTTCATGAAATTGATATCATCATAGATCTGTCTTCTCTTGATCCCATCTGTTTCTCCGTTAAAATCATACAAAGCTTGATTACAAACTTCAATCAAATCAATCATCGCATAGCGCTTTCCTGTATTTCTAAAACATTTATCTAGGGCTTGATAGCGTATAATTGCATTTTTATTGGTTGCCATTTGGGATATGATTTAAATTGAATATCAAAAATAATCAATTGTGCAGGAACACAACACATATAAATTTGATATTTGTTTAAAATTTAAAACAAACACAATGAACAAGCAACTGAGCCTACATGAACAAAGAAAAAGATTGAATGATATCTTTAACAGCATTATCAAAAGTAAAGATTTGCCTGAGTATGAATTTGACCACTTGATGAGACTATGGATTGACGAAAACGAAGAACTTGAAAAGAAAGAAATTCAATTTGAACAAAACTTTATACTTCAAAAAAATAGAAAAAGTTATCATTATGCAATGCCCTCAAATTAACCCTAAAAAAACATTCATAATCATAAGGGAGGCTGCATAAGATTTATTTTTTATGTTAACGGTCTTACAAAACAAATGAATTACGACAACAACAAAAACTTTGCTTCACCTCCAATAGGAACCTGAGCCAAAAGGTCACAGGCTTTTAGGGTTAGATTTACCAAACGAATATACCCCCCTGTGGTGGGTGCGTCAGCCATCATCACAATGGGCTGACCTGACTTGGTTATCTGCACGGTACCTCTTACAATTCCAGAAGAAATAATCTCATCTTTCTCAGACAATTGGATAGGTGTTCCTTCTAATCTTATCCCTATTCGGTTACTTTGGTTACTAATCATAAAAGTAGTCTCAAAAAATACGGCCTTACTTTTATCTGAAACCAAATCCCATTCAGGGCCTTTTGAGCACTCTAAATTGACTTTCGTAAGCATAGGAGGAACTCTTACTTTTGAATGTATTTGTTTTAATGTTTGATTGGAGACAGGCAGCAAATCTCCTTTTTTGAGCGCCCTCCCTAGCATTCCCCCAATAGCCGCTGGTTCATAAGTAGATTGGCTATTTAGCACCTTGGGAACATTTATGCCACCGAAAACGGCCACATAACAATACACTCCACAACTGGCTCCTTTGAACGAAACAATACCGCCTTCGGGAATTTCTATTGCTTTGTACATACTGATGGGTTTATCCGCCAGCATAGGACTCATGTTCGCTCCAGTTATCGCGATGGTAATGGCATGTAATGCCTTGAACTTTAATCCTACCAGGGACATTTCCAACAAACAAGTATTTCTTTCATTGGTGACTAAAATATTTGCCATATGTGCAGCCCCTACATCCATAAAACCACTGGTTGGTACGCCTTGGTCTTGTGAACCAAATCGACCTCTATCTTGTAAGGTTGTATTAAACCCAGACGTTAATATTTCTATACTCATCGTGTGCGCATATTTTCAAATTCTGAAACCGAAATAGGTGTAAACTTTACATAATCTCCCATAGCTACCAAAGCAGGTTGGGTATCAGAAAACAACGTAAGTGGGGTTTGTCCAATGATTTGCCATCCGCCTGGAGTCACAAGAGGATATACACCTGTTTGTTTGTCTGCAAGTCCAACAGCTCCTGCTGGGATCTGTAACCTTGGGGTTAACTTTCTGGGGATTTGTAAACGTTCATCTAAACCTCCTAAATACATAAATCCAGGTGCAAAGCCAAGCATGTAAACCAAATATGGGGTTTCGCTATGCAGGTCTATAATTTCTTGCCTTGTCAATCCTGAATGTTGACAAACAAGACTCATATCCAAAGCAAAGGGCTCTTGATAACAAACGGGGATTTCAATAATGTTTTTACGATGTGGTGCAGGTTGCTTCTCATCTATTTTAACGTCTTTTATCAAAAGTTTTAACGTCTCTTGTTTGGTTATAAAAGGATCAAAAACAATGGTAATGGAATGATAAGCTGGAAGTATAGACTGTACGCCCAACAAATTCATTTGCTTCAGTTGGTGATAAAATGCCCTAACCTGCTGATGCATTTGAACTGAAATTTCAGCTTTAAAATTGATCAACAAAGCTGCCTCTCCATAATTTACAACGCTAAATGGCATTTGTTACTTTTATTTTATGGGTTTTCAACTGTTGACTTACCGCTGTAAGAAGTGCTAAAGCTTCTGGAGTATCTCCGTGAAAACAAATACTATCTACTTTAATTTCAACCTCAGTTTGTGTGTTACTCATGACTTTTTGATCACGCACCATTTGTTCTACTTGTGCCCATACTGCTGCGTTTGAATGTATTACTGCCGAAGATAGATTTCTAGAGACCAAAGTCCTATCAGAGGTATATTTTCGGTCTGCAAAACCTTCTTTTATAAACATTAAATATCCTTTTTTGGCTTCTTCTTCTAACACAGATCCAGCCAAGCCCATCAAGCCCACACTAGGTTCTATTTGTTGTACAACCTCTACCAATAGGGCAGCCATTTCTTGATCAACAGCAGCTTTATTATACAATGCGCCATGAGGTTTAACATAGCGAACGACTGTTCCCTCTTCTTTTGCAATACGAATAAGAGTCATTATTTGGTCTCTGAGGGTCTTTTTAAGTAACGCATCAGAAATATTCATTTCTTCTCTTCCAAAAACTTCTGGATTGGGATATGAGGGATGAGCACCAATGGTTACTCCATTTGCTTTTGCCAAACGGATGGTTGCTCGCATAGAATTTTCTGTACCCGCATGACCTCCACAAGCAATATTGCAAGAAGAAATCAAAGACATCAAATCTTCATCAAACATAAAGCCTTCTCCTAAATCTGCATTGATATCTATTTTCATCATTCTTTTGAGCATTTAAATTTGTAAAACAAATGATACACTTCCAAAATTTTTAAAGTTCAGAATCTTGAAAATAATCCTTTTGAAATCCTATCAAATATACTTTTTCTTTTGCTCTAGTGATGGCAGTATACAACCAGCGCAAACTGTCTTTATTAAACCCTTCAGGCAAATACGGTTGTTCTATAAAAACTGTGTCCCATTGTCCACCTTGGGACTTGTGACAAGTCATCGCGTAGGCAAATTTTATTTGTAGCGCATTGAAGTAATGGTTGTTTTTAACCGACAACATTTGTTTGTACTTTGATTTTTCATCTGCATAATCTTGTAATACTTGGTGGTACAAACGATTAGATTCTTCATAGGTCAAAGAGGGAGATTCTGAGGTTAAGGTGTCTAGCAAAACAACAGTTTCAATGGGTTTCAAGTTTTCATAATCGACCAATCTTAATTTTACTTCAGCAAAGCGGAAACCATATAATTCTTTGATATTGAATATTTCTTGTACCTCACAAATATCACCATTGGCTATAAAATCTGCCTCTGAGGTATCTTTCAACCAAAAATAATTGTTTTTTACAACCATGACATAGTCACCAGCAGAGATTTCACTTTCTTGACCTCGAATTTTAGTTCTTATTTGTTGATTGTATTGATTGGCTCTCTTGTTTGACCGTACGATAAAGGCTGTATCTTCTACTCCTGCACTGTCGTAAGCCCCTACAATTGCTTCTTCAACATCGTATCCGTCTTGCAAACGAACAATGTCAGGAAAATTTAAATTAAATTGAAAATCATAAACCCCAGCACTTTCTAATTGTGCTCTTAATTCAGTTGCATTGGATAAAATCCCCGATCCTTCGTGCTGTCTCATCACTTGATCAAGTTCTAATAGATAAGGATTTTTTCCATAGTTTACTGACAATGTGTCAACGGATAAGGCTGGACTTATGTCGGATCTTACAGGAGGTAATTGTGCGATGTCTCCAATAAATATCAATTTACAATTCAATCCATTGTAAACATAATCCATCAAATCATCAAGCAAGGAGTTCTTTTCAAATAAATTCACCTCTCCAGAACTATCAGCAATCATTGAAGATTCATCTACAATAAAAAAAGTATTGGTGTGTTTGTTGGGCTGTTTGACAAAGGCTACATTTCCGTTGGGTTGCTTCTTGGGATGATATATTTTTTTGTGAATGGTATGTGCTTTTTTCTTTGAGTAATTAGAAATGACTTTAGCAGCTCTACCTGTTGGCGCCAATAACACCGACTTTTTTCCAATTTCCCACAAATGGTTAACATAAGTACTTATGGTTGTGGTTTTACCCGTACCCGCATATCCTTTCAGGATAAAGATAGCTTCATCATCAGTATCAAACGAGAAATCAGCAAGTTGTCTCAACAAATCATTCTGAATATCTGTTGGTTCAAAAGGAAACTTCTTTAACAAGGTTTTATAAAAAACCGCGGAAGATTTTATCATACAAAAAATTTATACAAATATAAGGATTGAAATACGTGTAAAAGTTTTTATGAATAAAAAAAAATTGTAAATTTGGCTGCATACATTATCAAATAAATATACAAAAAAAATGATTTTATTTATCCTTTTAGGAATAGTAGTAACTGTTGGATTGGCATTTCTGATCATCAAATATTTACCCATTCACCTAACCCCTGTCGTGTCCATTGTATTAATTGCCATTGCAGGACTTTTGACTTATTTGATATACAGTGGAATAAGAGAGCCAATAGAGTTTAATAAAATTAAAAAAGAACGTTACGCTCAAGTCATCAAACAACTTAAATTGATTGCTGATGCTGAAGATGCTCACAATACTATTTTAGGAAGATTCACTAGCAATGGTGAGGCTTTGATTAAATTTATAGACACTGCTAAATTTCCAATTACGGACACCCATACAGAGATCGTAAAAGAAAACAGAGGAACAAGTTGGTCTCCTTTGATGGTCGACATAGAGAAAAAAGTAACAGACACCATTGGTTATGAGTCTGTTAAAGAAAAAATATTTAAAGGTAGAAATTACCATGACATGTTGAAAATTCCAAATAGTGACAAACTATTCAATATTCAATCTGCTGTAATTCTAAGATCTAATGATGTACTAGCCTCAGTATTTCAAGTACAAATAGACAAAGCGGATATCCTAGAAGATTTGAGTTTATCACTTGTCAAACAAGAAAAATTAGCTTTAGGTGGTGATGACATCCCAGGAGGGTTTGTTTCGATTGGTTCGCTAAACGAGGTAACAACTGCTGGAAACTGGCCACCATTATATGATGCAATGATAAAAAATGAGTAAGGAAAAACTTAACCATAAATCACAAAAGTTATCCATCCAATTAAGTTCGGATGGATTTTCTTTTTGCGTGTATAATACCAATACAAAAAAATACGAAAGCATTACTGAACTCCCTTTTACTTCAAATATTAGTAGTCCTAATCGTATGCTTGAAGAAGTAAAAAACACTTTCAAAAACAATATTCTTCTGCACAATACTTATGACGAGGTTGTGTTTATTCATCACAATGAACTGAGTACTTTTGTACCACAGTCGTATTTCGATCAAAGTTTATTGAGCAATTACTTACAAAACACAGTGAAGGTACTTGACAATGACTTTATCAGTTATGACGAGTTACCTCTTATAAAGGCAAACAATGTCTACATTCCCTTTGTAAACATCAACAACTACATTTTTGACTCGTTTGGTACTTTTACATTTTTACATTCGTCTACAGTATTTTTAAATAATATTTTAAAAACAAATGACATCACTTTCAAAAGGATGTTTGTCAATGTGTACAAAAATAATTTTCAGCTACTCGTCATCGAAAACAACCAATTGATACTTAGCAATTGTTTTGACTATCAAACAGAACAAGATTTTGTTTATTATGTGTTGTTTGTTGCAGAGCAACTGGATATGGATCCCAATCTTTTTATCTTGACCCTTTACGGTAACATCAAAGAAACAGATGAAACCTACCAGCTTCTTTATCATTATGTAAGAAATGTAAGCATATTTGCTACTTTAAATCCTTCTTTGGGTCCAGATATTTCCTGTTTGCCTCAAGCACATTTTAATTTATTACAATTACACACATGAGAATTATTTCGGGGAAATATAAATCTAGAAGGCTAACTGCCCCAAAAAACCTTCCGGTTCGACCCACCACGGATATGGCAAAAGAGAGTTTATTTAACATTCTCAACAACTGGTATCACCTACAAGAAATTGTGGTCCTTGACCTTTTTTCTGGTACAGGAAATATCAGTTTTGAATTTAGTTCTAGAGGAAATCAAAACATCACAGCTGTTGACCAGCACAGTGGATGTATCCACTACATCAACAAAATAAACAAAGAATTAGAGTTTGATATCAACACCATTAAAGCAGATGTTTTTTCTTTTTTAGAAAAACACAACGGTAAATACGATGTGATTTTTGCAGATCCTCCCTATGATTTTAACGAAGAACAGTTTTCTAAAATACCCGAATTGGTTTGGAAAAACAGTCTACTCGAAGAGCAAGGGACTTTGATTATTGAACATGCTCAACAAACAGATTTGAGTCACTTGCCTAATTTCACTCAAGCCAAAAGATACGGGGGTTGTATGTTTAGCTTTTTCGAACGTTAAGCAATTGCCGAATAGTTTATAAAAAAGCACCCATCATGTGAATTCATGATGGGTGCTTTGCGTTTTTCCGTTTTTTAAAAAGACTTAATCTTTATGCAAGAAAGCTTGTTTAGACAAGAGCTCTTCTTCAGTTTCAACAACATCTTCATCAGGAACACAACAATCAACAGGACATACGGCAGCACACTGAGGTTCATCATG
>NZ_JBDNAI010000034.1:0-20456 GCF_039768515.1 Wenyingzhuangia sp. | reverse complement strand
TCTTAAACAAAAAAATTAAAAGTATTTTTTGCCTTTTTTTTAAACAAATCCCTAAATCACTAATTAACCGACACTTAATCAATAAATCAAATGAAAAAGTCTATTTATATTGACATAAATAAGATGTTTGTGAAGATACTTTAACTTTAAAATTCTTATCTGCATCGATTTGATAAGACTCTCCTGCTTTGTAGGTTGTCCATTCTGTAGAATCTGGTAATAGAACAATCATTTCCCCTTCTACAACAATCATAGTTTCGTGTAGACTTGTTGAAAACTCATAGGTTCCCGCTTCCATAACTCCTAATGTAGATTTTCCTGTAGATGATTCATATCCTAGGGACTTAACATTTCCATCAAAATACTCGTTAGCTGAAATCATAATATTTAATATTTAAATTGACTACAAAAATACGGAATTACAAAGAAGTAATAACCTCTAAAAGAATAGGATTTTTGACAAAAAAAAGACCTTACTAATTATAAGTAAGGTCTTTTTTTTAATGCTAAAAATTAGTTATGACTGTTGTTCGCCTTCTTTTAGAGGTTCGGTTTGCATAATAAAATCTTCACCAAAGATATATTCTCCATTTTCATCAACTTTACTATAGTCATAAGGCCAACGATGAACTTCTGGAATTTCTCCAGGCCAATTTCCATGAATATGTTCTACTGGTGTTGTCCACTCTAAGGTTGTTGACCTCCATGGATTTTGAGATGCAACTTTACCTTTGTATATACTCATGAAGAAATTCACTAAGAAAATTACTTGAGCAATTCCTCCAATAATAGCAAAAATAGTCATGACTTGGTTTATGTTGGCTAAATCATCAAAAAGAGGAAAATTTGTGTTCGTATAATATCTACGAGGCAAACCTGCTAAACCGATGAAATGCATTGGGAAGAAAACACCATAAGCAGCTATGGCTGTTATCCAAAAATGTATGTATCCTAAAGTTTTGTTCATCATTCTTCCGTACATTTTTGGGAACCAATGATAAATACCTGCATACATACCGTAAATGGCAGATACTCCCATTACGAGATGAAAATGAGCTACAACAAAATAAGTATCATGAACATTGATGTCTAATGCTGAATCACCTAGAACAATACCTGTCAATCCACCTGTAATAAAAGTGGAAACCAATCCTATTGAAAACAACATGGCTGTATTGAATTGTAAATTACCTTTCCACAGGGTAGTAATATAATTAAATGCTTTAACAGCAGATGGGATCGCTATCAGTAAAGTTGTAAAGGTGAAAACTGAACCAAGAAAAGGGTTCATACCTGAAATAAACATATGGTGCCCCCAAACGATTGTTGACAAAAAGGCAATTGCCATTATAGAACCAACCATAGCTCGGTAACCAAAAATAGGCTTTCTAGAATTCGTAGAAATGACTTCAGAGGTTAAACCCAAAGCAGGTAATAATACAATATACACCTCAGGGTGCCCTAAAAACCAAAATAAATGTTCAAATAATACAGGAGAACCTCCTTGATAGTTTAAAACCTCACCTCCGATAAAAATGTCAGATAAAAAGAATGATGTCCCGAAACTTCTATCAAAAATTAGCAACAAAACAGCAGAGAATAATACAGGGAAAGATACAACTCCAATAATGGCTGTTACAAAGAACGCCCACATGGTTAATGGCAATCTAGTCATCGACATCCCTTTAGTTCTTAAGTTTAATACCGTAACGATATAATTTAATGAACCTATTAAAGAAGACGCAATAAAAAGCGCCATAGACACTAACCAAAGAGTCATACCGGTACCAGAACCTGGAATCGCTTGAGGTAAGGCTGATAGAGGTGGATATATCGTCCAACCTGCAGATGCTGGTCCTGCTTGAACAAATAAAGATACAACCATAACAACTGAAGAAGTAAAAAACAACCAATAAGACACACAGTTCATAAAACCTGATGCCATATCTCTAGCTCCGATCTGTAATGGGATTAGTAAGTTAGAAAAGGTTCCACTCAATCCAGCTGTCAAAACGAAAAATACCATTATTGTACCATGAATTGTTACTAGTGCCAAATAAATATCTGGTTTCATAACACCCGTTTCGGACTGAAAACGTTCTGGCAAAAATGCTTCTATGATTGAAAAAGATTGCTCTGGCCATGCTATTTGTAGCCTGAATAACAAAGACATTAATACTCCAATAACTCCCATGATCATACCAGTTACTAAAAACTGCTTTGCAATCATTTTATGATCAAAACTAAATATATACTTAGTTACGAATGTTTCTTTATGGTGATGTGCTGACATAATAAATTTTTCTTTTTATGATTCTAAAACGGTATTTTTAACTAAAATAATTCTTTTGCCGTCTTTTGTTGATTTAACCAGATCAAATAATCTTTTTCTGAATCAACAACAATTTTCATTTGCATGTTATAGTGAGAAGATCCACAAATCTTATTACACAATAATAGATAATCGAACTCGTAAGGCTCTTCACCCTTAGCTGCCCTTGCAATGTTTACACGAGATACTTTTTTCATGACATCTCTTTGTTGACGCATTTCGTGAGTTGTAAACTTTGGGGTAAATCCAAATTCAGTTACCATCCCTGGAACACAATTCATCTGAGCTCTAAAATGTGGCATGTATGCGGAGTGTAATACATCTTGAGATCTAAATTTAAAAACAACTTTTTTACCAACAGGTAAATGCAATTCTCTTACAGGTATATCATCATGAGAATTAACATCAGACATATCAATACCAATCGTGTTGGCACCCTTAATGTTTCTAACATTACCACGACCTAATTCATTATCTCTACCTGCATATCTAGCTTCCCATGCAAATTGTTTTGCATAGATTTCAACTAATACAGCATCATCACCTTCTAAATCGGTAACATCATTCCATATTGACAAACCGTATAAAATTAAAACCGCTAAAACAACAGTTGGTATAGTAGTCCATATCAATTCTAACTTGTGTGAGTCTGCAAAGAAAGTAGCTTTTCTTCCTTTAATACCTCTATACTTGTATGAAAAGAAGTACAACAATGCTTGTGTAATAAATTGAACAATACCAATAAGCCAAAAAGTTATCACATACAAATTATCGTAATCTTCTCCTTCTACAGAAGCAGAATCGGGTAACATCAAATCTTGAAAAAAGATCAAACAATACGCCATTAGAAGGTAGAAACCAACCATAAATACGATGAAAAGTTTTCCTTGAATATCGTTGTCTTTCTCAGTAGCGATAGGATTGTTTTTGTTTTCGAAAGTAATGACTTTAACACCATCTTTAATTTCTTTAAAGATTAGTCTGAAAGTTAGTAGTTTATTTACTTGCCAAATTCCAATGGCAAAAGCAACAGCTACGAAAAAATAAAATAATGCTAACATAATTTTTTTTTAATTTTTTTTTGCAAATGTAATGATATTATTAATAATGGAACTGTTCACTTTCGTGTAAAAACGGATTTCCTTTTGCTATTAATGGAGCTTTACTCATTGAAGTAAATACACCATAAATGAATAATCCTAAGAAGAACAAAACACTTCCAATTTCACCCCAACCAAATCCCCATTGATCTCCTACAGTAGCAGGCATAATCATTACGAAGACATCGATATAATGCCCCACAAGAATGATACTTCCTGTACCTAAAACAATTTGAGGAATGCGTTTGAAATCACTATTTAGTAACATCAGTACTGGCAAGATAAAGTTCAAAGGAATCATTCCTAAAAACAATAATTTATACTCGTCAAAGCGTTGTACGAAATATGTAGTTTCTTCTGGCATATCAGCATACCATATCAACATAAACTGGGCAAACCATAAGTAAGTCCAAAACACTGAGAAACCAAACATAAATTTAGCTAAATCATGTAAATGGCTATTGTTCACAATTTCTAAATAACCTTTAGATTTTAAGTAAACTGTCACCATTGCAATTACAGTTAAAGCAGAGACAATTCCTGTTGCAAATACATACCAACCGAAGAGGGTAGAAAACCAGTGTGGGTCTAATCCCATAATCCAATCCCAAACAGACATAGATTCAGTGAAAATAAAGAAAGCTAAAAAAGCAACACCTAATTTATAGTTCTTGTGATAATTGATCAAATCGGACGCATTATCTTGCAACAAGGAATATTTCCTGTTAAAAAAACGGAATACATTCCAACCAGCCAAATAAATAATACTCGAGATCAACCACCTTGGGACATTTAACCAACCTGATTTATTGGCTATAATTGGGTCAAAGTTTGGTGAGCTAGGATCAACAGTACCTTCAGCCATCCATACGAACAAGTGATTTGCATGAAAAGCAGTTGCTAGGATAAACAATAAAAATATCACTGACACATAAGGTAAAAAACCTGATATAGCTTCCATTACTCTAAATAAGACGATAGACCATCCTGCTTGAGCAACACGTTGAATGTTAAGGAATGCAAACACAACAACGGTCACAAAAGTGAAAAAGAATAAAGCAACATAAAATGCAGCCCAAGGTCTATTTTGTAATTGATGAAACACATGAGCTAAATGTTCTTCATGCTCCACTTCTTGTGATTCATGTTCAGCACTTTGGTGATGATCTACATGGGTATCATGAGCAGTAGAGTGATTAGAATCATGGTCATGATGACTGTCATGGGAATTTGTGGCATGAGCTACATCTGAATGAGCATCGTGTGACACTTCTTGGTGTGCTAATATTTCAGCTGTTTCTTCTAAATTGCTAGGGGAAGAGACAAAACTGATGATAATACCTATAAAACCAATTACCATTAGGGCAATAGCTGTTAACTTTAGTTTACTTGAAAATTGATACATAATTTATCTAATGTTTGGTAATTATTTTAACAAGTTTTTTCTTAATTCCTGAACGTGTTTTACAATCAACCATCGTTCTTTTTCTGTTAACTGAGAAGCATGAGACCCCATCATGTTTTTACCATGCATAAGAACATGATAAATACTACCTTCTGTAATGTCTCTATCTTTGTAATTAGGAATACCTAAAAACTTTTCTCTTTTAACTAAATCTCCTAAGCCATTACCCTTTTTACCGTGACATACTACACAATAAATTTGATAAAGCTGAGCTGATTTTTTACTATCAAAATCTTCAGGGGTTAATGGTGACTTTAAGTTCTTCTTAGCTGACAGATAACCTTCGTTCGTGTCAGGATACTCATAAGGTATATGACCTCTAGAGACTGATCCTACAGCAGGCAATTGAGCTTCAGACCCATTCTCAAAAACATTACTTTCTTCGTATGGCTCACCAGAAACCGATTGATACATATCGGGCATAAATTGTAATTTACGCCTAGTCTTGTCGCATGAAGTAAAAACGAATGCAACTAATGCTATAACTATTGATGTTTTAAATAATTTACTCATGAGTTCTTAATGCTTTTCAATTACTTTAATCTCAACAGCGTTTGTAGTATTCAATAAAGCTGTTAATTCTTCTTCATTATCATCTACTGATACTTCCATAAGAAAGATATCGTCCGTAGTCCTAGGATCAGGGTTTTCTGCTTCTTTAAATGGCCATAATCTACTTCTCATATAAAAAGTAATCACCATCAAGTGTGCTGCAAAGAAAACTGTCAATTCGAACATAATTGGAACAAAAGCTGGCATATTGTAAATCCAAGCAAAGTTAGGTTTACCACCAATATCTTGAGGCCAATCTTCAATCATCATGTAGTTGGTCATCCAAGTAGCAAATGCTAGACCACATAGTCCATACAAGAAAGCACATATAGCCAAACGAGTATGTGGTAATCCTAATAATTTATCCAAACCATGGACAGGAAAAGGTGTAAAAACTTCTTCAATATGATGATTTGATTCTTTTACTGTTTTAACGGCATCCATTAAAACATCGTCATCATTGTATAATGCGTGTATAACTTTATTAGTGCTCATTTTTTCCGTCTCTTAATTGTTTATAATGTTGTCCTGAAGATTTCATAATTGTTTTTACTTCTGCCTGAGCGATTACTGGGAAGGTTCTAGCGTATAGTAGGAACAATACAAAAAAGAATCCTATGGTTCCAACAAAAACACCAACATCTACAAAGGTAGGCTCAAAACGAGTCCATGTAGAAGGCAAATGTCCTTTACTCAACACAATTGCAATAATATCAAAACGCTCAAACCACATACCAATATTTATAGCTATGGAGATAATGAAAGACCAAATAAAGCTTCTTCTCACTTTTGTGATCCACAACAACTGAGGGATGGCAATATTGAATAATATCAACGACCAGAAAGCCCAACCATAGGGACCTGTAGCAGCTCCTACTGACATGTATGTGTAATTTTCGTAAGGGGAACCTGTATACCAAGCGATGAAAAACTCGGATGCATAAGCTACAGCAACAATACCACCTGTCACAATGATCACAATATTCATATATTCGACGTGCAAACGTGTGATGTAGTTTTCTAAGTTTGAAACCTTTCTCATGATCCCCAACAAGGTTTGTACCATTGCAAAACCTGAAAAGATTGCTCCTGCAACAAAATAGGGAGGGAAGATGGTTGAATGCCAACCTGGATTGATAGAGGTAGCAAAGTCCATAGATACAATAGTATGAACCGAAAGTACTAACGGAGTTGCTAACCCAGCTAAGACTAATGAAACTTCCTCAAAACGTTGCCAATCTTTTGCCCTTCCAGACCATCCGAAGGACAATAAAGCATATATCTTTTTCTGAAAAGGTTTAACAGCTCTATCTCTAATCATTGCAAAATCTGGTAACAATCCAGTCCACCAAAACACTAATGAGACTGATAGATAGGTAGAAATTGCAAACACATCCCACAGTAAGGGTGAGTTAAAGTTTACCCACAAAGATCCAAATTGATTTGGTATAGGCAATACCCAATAACCATTCCAGGGACGTCCCATATGGATTAAAGGGAACAAACCTGCTTGAAAAACTGCAAAAATGGTCATTGCTTCCGCAGAGCGGTTGATGGCCATTCTCCACTTTTGGCGAAATAATAAAAGGACTGCTGATATTAATGTTCCAGCATGACCAATCCCTACCCACCATACAAAGTTAGTAATATCCCAAGCCCATCCAATGTTCTTGTTCAATCCCCAAACTCCTATTCCTGTACCGATAGTATATAGAATACATCCTACACCCCACATGAATGCAACTAGTGCAATACCAAATGCGATGTACCAATTTTTATTTGCCTTACCCTCTATTGGTTTGACGATATCCATTGTGATATCGTGGTAACTCTTTTCCCCTAAAACTAAAGGTTCTCTAATGGGTGCTTCGTAATGAGACGACATATATTTAATTTTAAATATTTATTTATTTTTTTAAGCTTCGTTTGTGTTTCTTATCTTGGTATGATAAACAACATTATTGTCAGTTCCAATGAACTCTAATAATCTGTAAGCACGCTTATCATTTCGTAAATCAGTCACTTCATCTTCTGAGTTGTTTATATCACCAAACTTGATAGAACCTGTACTACATGCACTAGAGCAAGCAGTTGAAAATTCATTGACATCAACAGGACGACCTTCCTTTTTAGCATCTAAGATAGTCTTCTGAGTCATTTGGATACACATAGAACATTTTTCCATAACTCCACGTGAACGTACTGTCACATCAGGGTTTAACACCATCTTTCCGTAATCATCGTTCATGTTAAAATCAAACTCATCATTACTGTTGTATCTAAACCAGTTGAAACGACGCACTCTGTAAGGACAGTTATTAGCACAGTAACGTGTACCTACACATCTATTGTAAGTCATTTGGTTTTGACCTTGACGACCATGTGTCGTAGCAGCTACAGGACATACCGTTTCACAAGGTGCATGATTACAGTGTTGACACATAATAGGCTGAAAAGCAACCTGTGGATTTAACGCTTCAACCGTTTCTAAGGATTCATAAAAGGCAGCATTGTCTTCAGTTGTTGGTGCTGAATTAGATTTTTTAGTTTCTAAACCTGCATCTCCTTCTGAGGTATAATACCTATCGATACGTAACCAGTGCATATCTCTTCCTACTCTAACTTCGTGTTTTCCTACAACAGGTACATTGTTCTCAGAATGACAAGCAACCACACATGAACCACATCCAGTACAAGAAGTCAAATCAATGGATAAGTTAAAATGATGACCTATCGATCGATCATGATCATCCCATAAATCAACGGTAGTTACATCTACCTCTTTGTGTTTTAAGGATACTTCAGGTCTAGGATTCCAATTTTCAACATGACCGTTTGTATATTCATCTAAACTAGTTTCTCTTAAAATATCGTGACGTCCGGCTATTGTATGTTGTAATTGCTCACACGCAAATAAATGCTCACCACCTGTATTGGTAATCGTTGCAATTTGTGATCCTCCAAAGGCAACAGCGTAAGCATTAACTCCTAATAGCATTTCTTGCTTCAAGGCCTTAGTCTTACCATATCCATAAGACAAAGCTAACGTACCTTGTGCTTGTCCAGGTTGTATTAAAACTGGAATATTTTCAAGAGCAACTCCATTAACCGTTATGGTTGCATATTGTCCATTGATAGCTCCATTGTCTTGAACCGGGTTTGAAAACCCTAAAGCATCTGCATCTAGTTGAGACATTAACAAATAATTATCCCATGACGCTCGAGTCAAAGGATCTGGTAATTCTTGTAACCATGGATTATTTGCTTGTTGTCCATCTCCTAAGGCAATGGAAGAATATAAGGTCAACTCAAAATCACCTGACTTTGTATTTCCTTTCAATACATTTACAGCTGAAGCAACATCAATTGATCTACCTCTGAGCCTAGAGCTATTTAAAGGAACAAAACCATCATGCAAAGATTGATTCCATGAAGCACCATTGAGTACATTGGACTTAGCATAAGAAGTTAAGTAATCATAATACGAACTACTTGACCCTGACCAAGCCAATAAGCAATCTTGAAATTGCATGGTATCAAACAAAGGCTTAATTGTTGGCTGTGTCAAACTGTACTGATCTGCAGACATTTTAACATCTCCCCAAGACTCTAAATAACTTGGTGTTGCTAAAGCATACTGCATTTCGCTTAATGTTTCATCTTCCTTAGAAGAAAAACCAACAGTCAATTTTGTTTTAGCCAAACCAGCTTTGAAATCTGAGGCATTTGGTAAGGTATAAACTGGATTAGTGCTATAGGTAATCAAAGCACCTACTTTTCCTGCTTTTAGTTCTGCGACTAAATTAGAAAGGTCCGCATCATTACCGCCACGTACATATCGCACATTTTTAGTATCTAATATCTCAGAATTTAAGTAGTTATTGATCGCTAGAGCTATTAACTGTGCATTTTTATCTTGAATACCGGTAACAACTATAGACTTCTCTGCGGATTTCTTTAATTGAGCAGCTGCCTTAAGAATAGATGCGTCTCCCGGTGTTTTCTTTGATGGTAAATTCTGACCTGTTACTGCATTGTAAAGGTTAATCAAAGCAAAAGCTTGTTCAGAAGGCTTTAAAACTACACGCTTATCTGCATTAGCTCCAGTTAAAGAATAATTCGCTTCAAATTGTATATGGCGTGAAAAATTACCAGACTTTACGTCTCTTCCGGCAGCATATGCAGCACTAAAACCTCCTCCTTGCCAATCCCCTAAGAAATCTGCTCCTATGGAAACAATTGTTTTAGCGTTTTCTAACTTATAATTGGCCAAAGCTCTCTCACTGTATACTTCTTCAAAAGCGTCTAAAGCAGCGGACTCTGATACAGCATCATAAGTTACATGTGATACGTTTTTATATTTTTTAGAAAATTGAGCAATAATCGCTTCTGTTGAAGGACTTGCCATAGTCCCTGTCAAAAGGACTATTTTTTGACCATCATTTGAAAGACTTTCTAATTGAGCTGCAACCCTAGAATTTACGTCTGACCAAGAAGCAGTATTCCCCTTGATTTTTGGACCTCTCAATCTTAAACTATCATACAAGGACAAGACTGATGCATTGATACGTGCATTTGTAATTCCTTTAGCTTCCTTGTTTGGTAAAATAAAAACAGGACGTCCTTCCTTAGTCTTTACCAGAACATTGGCAAAATCGAATCCGTCAGCAATTGTAGACGCATAGTAATTTGCAATCCCTGGAGTAATCTCTTCAGGTTTCATCACATAGGGAACCGATTTGATAACAGGACCTTCACAAGCGGCTAAAGAAGCTGCTGCTGTTGTAAACCCAACGTATTTTAAGAAATCTCGTCTAGTAGTACTAGAAGCTTCTAAAGTCTCTTTATCACCTAAGAACGATTCTGGAGATTGTCCTTCATTGAATTCGTTTTGCTCAAGCGAAGCAACAATAGAACTATTTTCATTTAGTTCCTCAACACTTTTCCAGTATTTTTTGTTTGATGCCATGGTTAATTTTGTTTTTCTATAATTGATGCTAAATATAACTTAGCTTAAATTCTTTAGTTCTTAATAGTGACACTTACCACATTCTTTACCCCCTAACTGGGCAATGGTAACTTTGTTTACACCATACTTCTGTGACAACTGCTCATGTATCTTCTTGTAATATCCATTACCTTCAAGATTCACTTCAGTCTCTTTGTGACAATCGATACACCACCCCATCGTTAATGGAGAGTGCTGATACACTTCTTCCATTTCCTCTATAGGACCATGACACTTCTTACAGGCTACTCCTGCTACGGTCACGTGCTGTGAGTGATTGAAATAAGCAAAATCAGGCAAGTTATGAATACGCACCCACTTGATCGGCTTCGTCTCTCCTGTATACTTAAGATTTTCATCATCCCAACCAGCAGCATCGTAAATTTTTTGAATTTCATAATCTAAACTGGCTTTACCTAGAATTCTTCCTTCTCCTAAAACCACCTGAGTATCATCTGCAACTTCTGCTATGTTCTTATGACAATTCATACAAACGTTTACTGAAGGAATTCCAGATGTTTTTGAATGCTTTGCTGAAGAATGACAGTATTGACAATCTATTTTATTATCTCCAGAGTGTATCTTATGAGAAAATGCAATGGGCTGAACAGGCTGATATCCTTCATCTACTCCGATGGACAATAATGCTGTAAAACCAAAATACACACCTAAGAAAACTAAGAAGATTGTAGCACATATCTTTAAGAAACCATTCTTGCTTTTGAAGTAAATCCATCCGATTAAAACCAACAACACTAATGTTACCACTACAGTAGCAATTATAGGTAAAACTTCACTAGGAGTAGATTCAACTTCGGCTACCTGTACAACAGAAGCCACACCAGCTGTACTAGCTTTTTTCACATCTCCTACTGTTGTGTACGCAATAATGTCTTCTATCTGTGCATCTGACAAGAATTCAAAAGCACTCATAGAAACTCTTCCATACTCTTCGTAGATTGCTTTTGCATCAGCATCGCCTGAAGCTCTCAACTTATTGTTGTTCTTAATCCACGCTTTCAACCAGTCCATGTCACGGCGCTCAGCCACATTTGCAAGAGCAGGACCTGTTGCCTTCTTGTTTAATTTGTGACACGATGCACAATGCATATTAAACAATGCCTTCCCAGCTTTTACCTGTTCATCTGATGGTTTATCTTGGGCCGATAAACTCAAAGAAAAAGAGAAGAAAAGCACTAAACTTAACTTTAAAACACTAGATAATTTTCTGTGTAATTTCACAATTTTCATACAGTTGTATAATAAGTTTTAAATATATGTTTTTCGTGGAATCATAATTCATGATAAAATCACAATGATTTCACGTAGTACAAAAGTAATATTATGCTTCCAATTGACGAACAGTTATGCGGTCTAAAAGTTAATTTATAGAAATTCTAAATAAACCTTTTTTACAATAACTTTTATTATATTTGTTCCTTCATTTAACCTATTATTTGTGCGAACTAAAATAACTATACTTACTATCCTAATTGCCAGTCTATTCTCGATAGAAACATCTTTTTCACAAGAAAAAAAAAACCTTTTGGAGTCCTTTATTCAAAAAAAACGTGAACACAATAGAACTAGCAAAACAGGCTTCAGTATACTACTGTACAACGGTAACGAGAACGAAGCTTTAGAAGTTTACAAATCCTTTGCAAAACAGTTCGATTATATCAAAGTCAAACTTACCTATATAAGCCCTGATTGGAAAGTAATCACTAATCCTTACAGTACAAAAATTGAAGCAGAACATATTTTAATGGTCATAAAAGAACATTACCCCGATGCTAAAGTTTTATAACAACAACACTCCACAAAAGCAACAACATAAAAAAGACGTTACTTAGATTAGTAACGTCTTTTTTTTTACACATCAAAGAAGATATTTTTATCTAATCAATTTCTTGTATTTTATTCTTTTCGGCATTTGATCTCCACCTAATCTTTTGACTTTATTTTCTTCGTATTCTGAAAACGAACCCTCAAAGAAATACACTTGACTATCTCCTTCAAAGGCTAAGATATGAGTACAAACTCTATCTAAAAACCATCTGTCATGTGAGATTACTACAGCACAACCGGCAAAATTATCTAAGCCCTCTTCTAGAGCTCTTAGCGTATTAACATCTAAGTCGTTTGTCGGCTCATCCAACAATAAAACATTTCCTTCCTCTCTTAGAGTCATTGCTAAATGCAAGCGATTTCGTTCTCCTCCAGACAAAGTAGACACCTTTTTGTTTTGCTCTGAACCTGAAAAATTAAAACGAGAAAGATAAGCTCTTGAATTTACCATTTTACCCCCCATCATAATCAACTCCTGACCTTCTGAGAAATTCTCCCAAATAGACTTGTCAGCATCAATATTTGCATGGTTTTGATCTACATAAGCAATCTTAGCAGTATCACCTACCACAAACTGTCCTTCATCAGGAACTTGTTCTCCCATGATCATTCTAAAAATAGTTGACTTTCCTGCTCCGTTAGGTCCAATAATTCCTACGATTCCATTTTGCGGCAAATCAAACTCTAAATTATCATACAATAATTTCTCTCCAAATGCTTTAGCTACATTTTTAGACGCTATCACATTAGTACCCAATCTTGGCCCGTTTGGAATGTAAATTTCTAGTTTTTCTTCAACCTGCTTTTGATCTTGATTCATCAACTTATCATAATTCTTGAGACGAGCTTTTGATTTTGCTTGACGACCTTTGGCCCCCTGTTGAACCCACTCTAACTCTCTAGCTAATGTCTTTTGACGCTTGGAAGCAGTTTTTTCTTCTTTTGCTAAACGTTGACCTTTTTGGTCTAACCAAGACGAATAGTTCCCTTTCCATGGAATCCCTTCTCCTCTATCTAACTCAAGGATCCAACCTGCAACATTATCTAAGAAATACCTATCATGCGTAATAGCGATTACTGTTCCCTTGTACTGCCCTAAGTGCTGCTCCAACCAATGAACGGACTCTGCGTCTAAATGGTTCGTTGGCTCATCTAATAACAAGACATCTGGCTCCTGCAACAACAATCTACACAAAGCAACACGTCGTCTTTCTCCTCCAGACAAATTCTTAATTGGAGTTTCGCCTTCAGGAGTACGCAAAGCATCCATAGCGATCTCTAATTTTGTATCTAATTCCCACGCATTTGAAGCATCAATCATATCTTGTAATTCTGCTTGACGGGCCATCAACTTATCCATCTTATCTGCATCAGAGTATACTTCTTCCAGACCGAACATGTCGTTAATTTTGTTATACTCTTCAAGAACAGCAACTGTTTCAGCAGCTCCTTCTTTTACAATATCCATGACTGTCTTATCCTCATCTAGCTGTGGTTCTTGTTCTAAATACCCAACAGTGTAACCTTCTAAAAAAGTAATATCGCCTTGATAATTCTTTTCTAATCCTGCAATGATTTTCATCAGTGTAGATTTACCTGAACCGTTTAATCCTAAAATTCCAATTTTAGCTCCATAAAAAAAACTCAAATGAATATTCTTTAACACTTGTTTCCCAGTAGATTGATAAGTTTTACTCAATCCGGACATTGAAAAAATCACTTTTTTATCGTCTGACATATTTTTTTAAATTTTTATAAATCAAAAATACTTCTTTTTTCACAAAGGAATACATTTTGAAGAGTTACTATTGAACAAAAGACCTTTTTAAAAAAAAACCTGTAAAGAGGACTTTACAGGTTTTTTTGTTTTGTGGAAATATTCAATTAAAACTTCGTTTCTAATTTAATATAATCTCTAAACTCCTTTTGTTTATCTATACTTTTAAAAGCACCTCCAAATTCTCCAGTCACAGTTGAACTTTCAATATCTTTTACACCTCTAGAATTGACACATAAATGCTTTGCATCTATGATACAAGCAACGTCTGCCGTGCCTAAAGCTTCTTGCAGCGCTTTTACTATTTGGCGGGTTAATCTCTCTTGAACTTGGGGTCTTTTAGCGAAATGATCTACAATACGATTCATTTTTGATAACCCTACTACAGTTCCCTTAGATATGTATGCCACATGGGCGCGTCCAACAATTGGCAACAAGTGGTGTTCACATGTGGAGTATACCACAATGTTTTTTTCAACCAACATCTCTCCATACTGGTAACTGTTGCTAAATGTTGAGAGTTTTGGTCTGTTTTGAGGATTTAGACCTCCGAACAATTCTTTGACATATGCTTTGGCCACTCGCCTCGGTGTTCCTTGCAAACTATCATCTGTTAAATCCAACCCAAGCGTTTCCATGATTTCTTTAACATTCTTTTGTATTCTCTCTATCTTTTTTGCGTCGGACAATTCAAAAGCATCATCTCGCATTGGCGTTTTGGTCACATCTCCGATGTGATTATCTCCTAAATCATCAATTTCTTCGTAGTTCATTATGTCAATTTCTTGGGACATATTTATATGTTATAAGTTGCAAATTTACGAATTAATTACGATTTGTAACAATTCATTTAACTTACATACAGATTGTTCACCTGTAATCATGTTTTTTAGAGTGTACTCTCCATCATTTATTTCCTTAGAACCCACTAGCACAACATAAGGAATACCTCTTTTATTGGCATAAGTCATTTGTTTTTTCATTTTTGCACTTCCGGGGTATAACTCTGATTTAACTCCCTCTGATCTTAGTTTAGCGATAGCTTTTGTCGCATAAAGCGCTTCATTATCTCCGAAATTGATAAACAAAACATCTGGCCTAGGCTGCTGCACTTGTTTAAATAGCTCTAACTCTTCTAAAACCAAATAAATTCTATCTAGCCCAAAAGATATTCCAACTCCACTAATTCCTTTTAGACCAAAAACACCTGTTAAATCATCGTAACGACCTCCTCCTCCAATGGATCCCATCTTTACACCCTCAGGCGCAGCAACTTCAAATATCGCACCAGTGTAATAATTTAATCCACGGGCCAAAGTTACATCTAATATCAAACGTGAGGATTCCAATCCTATCGCTTCTATCGTATCTATAATGAATCTTAATTCATCGATACCTTTGGTTCCTTCTTCTGAATCAGCCAACATTTCTGCTAACTGATCCAACTTTTCTTGGTTAGGACCGGTAAACATAAAAAGAGGCGATACTTTTTGAATCGCTTGCTCTGAAATACCTTTTTCTAACATTTCTTGGATCACTCCTTCTTTGCCAATTTTATCTAACTTGTCCAAGGCTACTGTAAAATCTATCAACTTATCGCTAGCACCAATAACCTCAGCAATACCTGACAAGATTTTTCTGTTGTTCATTTTAATAGTTACCCCTTTAAGGCCTAATTTATAAAAAACAGTATCATACAATTGTATAAAATCAACTTCTTGCCAAAGGGAATCACTACCTACAACGTCCGCATCACACTGATAAAACTCTCTAAACCTACCTTTTTGTGGACGGTCTGCCCTCCAGACAGGTTGGATTTGAAACCTCTTAAAGGGAAATTCTATTTCGTTTTGATGTTGGACTACATAACGAGCAAATGGTACTGTCAAGTCGTATCGCAAAGCTTTTTCAGAAATATCACTCAACAATGTTTTGCTGTCTCTATTAATCAGTGCATTGTCACTAGCTTTTTTTAAATAGTCTCCTGAATTCAAGATTTTAAAAATCAATCTATCTCCCTCGTCGCCATACTTACCCATTAAGGTTTTTGAGTTTTCAAATGAAGGAGTTTCTATCGATTGAAATCCAAAATTCTTAAAAACAGATTTAATTGTTGTAAAAATGTAATCTCGCTTTGCTATTTCAACTGGAGAAAAATCTCTAGTACCTTTAGGAATACTTGGTTTTTGTGCCATACAAATGCCTATTGTTTTGAGCAACAAATATAAATAAACTAAAAACGAATCCATCACGAATCTGTCAGCTATTTTGCAAAACAAAAAAAGCAGTTTAGATCGTTCTAAACTGCTTTTCTATTTGTTTTAGGTACTTTCTAAGACCCGCACATTTCACAATCATCAGGGTTTTCCTGAGACCTCAGGACCATCTCTTTAAACTCTTCAGGAGATAATGGTTCTTCCTCTTGCTCTTTTTTATCATTATTTAGAGTAAACTTGATCGCATTAACTGCTGATTTGGTTCTTAAATAATACATTCCTGTTTTTAAGCCAGATTTCCAAGCATAGAAGTGCATCGATGTCAATTTAGAGTAATTTGCATCTTCCATAAACAAGTTTAAAGATTGAGATTGATCAATAAAATAACCTCTATGCCTTGACATGTCAATAATATCTTTCATACTTAATTCCCAGACTGTTTTGTATAAATCTTTTAAATCCTGAGGAATCTCTTCAATGTGCTGAATAGAACCATTGGCTCTCATCAATTCTTCTTTCAAAGCATTATCCCACAAACCAAGCTCTACCAAATCTTCTAATAGATGCTTGTTGACTACAATAAACTCACCTGACAACACTCTACGTGTATAGATATTGGAAGTATAGGGTTCAAAAGCCTCATTGTTTCCTAAAATCTGTGAGGTAGAAGCTGTTGGCATTGGTGCAACTAATAAAGAGTTACGCACTCCATTTTTCTTTACTGATTTTCGCAGCTTACCCCAGTCCCAACGACCGCTTAAATCCTCATCATTAATACCCCACATATTAAACTGAAACTCTCCTTTAGACATTGGAGAACCCTTAAATGTAGAATAAGCTCCTTTGCTTGAAGCAATTTCCATAGAAGACTCTACTGCTGCAAAATATAGCGTTTCGAATATATCTTTATTCAATTGCTTCGCTGCTTCTGAAGTAAACGGTAACCTTAGCATGATAAACGCATCCGCCAACCCTTGGATACCTAATCCTACGGGACGGTGTCTCATGTTTGAATTTTCGGCTTCTTTTACTGGATAATAATTTCTATCAATAACAGTGTCCAAGTTTCTTGTTACTTTTTTAACAACTTTGTACAACTTGTCATGATCAAAAAACTTCTCTCCTTTGTCATTCGTTTCTACAAACATTGACACCGCAATTGATGCTAAATTACAAACAGCTACCTCATCCTTAGCTGTATACTCCATGATTTCAGTACACAAATTAGAAGAACGAATAACTCCTAGGTTCTTTTGATTCGATTTTCTGTTGACTGAATCCTTATAAAGCATGTAAGGATTTCCAGTTTCTATTTGAGCTTCTAAAACTTTTTCCCATAACTCACGGGCTTTGATTGTTTTTCGTCCCTTGCCTTTGGCCTCGTATTCAGTATACAAAGCTTCGAACTCTTCTCCGTATGTATCATACAATCCTGGACATTCATTAGGACACATCAGTGTCCATTCTGCATTCTGCTCAACACGCTTCATAAACAAATCTGAAATCCATAATGCTAAAAACAAATCTCTTGCACGCTTTTCTTCAGCCCCTGTGTTCTTTCTTAAATCTAAGAACTCAAAAACATCAGCATGCCAGGGTTCTATGTAAATAGCAAAAGATCCTTTACGTTTTCCTCCTCCTTGGTCAACATAACGAGCGGTATCATTATAGACCTTTAGCATAGGTATGATTCCGTTTGAAGTTCCATTTGTCCCACGGATATAAGAACCTGTAGCTCTAATATTATGTATAGATAATCCTATCCCACCTGCTGACTGAGATATTTTAGCTGTCTGCTTTAATGTATCATAAATTCCTTCAATACTGTCATCTTGCATTTGTAGCAAGAAACATGAAGACATTTGTGGTTTAGGAGTTCCCGAATTGAACAAAGTTGGAGTTGCATGAGTAAAATACTTTTTACTCATTAAATTGTACGTTTCTATAGCCTCATCTATGTCATTCAAATGAATACCTATAGAGACACGCATTAGCATCTGTTGAGGACGCTCTGCAATCTGACCATTGATCTTCAAAAGATAAGAGCGCTCTAATGTCTTAAATCCAAAATAATCGTAATTGAAATCTCTGTCATATACGATCGAAGAATCTAGCAAAGCTGCATTGTCTTGAATTACCTTGTACACCTCATCTGACAACAGTGGGGCTTCTAAACCAGTACGTGGATTGACATACTCGTACAATTCTTTCATGGTAGCAGAAAAAGACTTCTCTGTGTTCTTATGCAAATTAGAAACTGAAATTCTTGCTGCTAACTTCGCGTAATCTGGATGGGCAGTGGTCAATGTTGCTGCAATTTCGGCAGCTAGGTTATCTAACTCCGAAGTTGTTACTCCATCATACAAACCTTCTATGACACGCATGGCTACCTTAACTGGATCAACCAGTGGGTTTAACCCGTAACAAATTTTTCTAATTCTTGCCGTGATTTTGTCAAACATCACGGACTCCTTTTGCCCATCTCTTTTAATTACGTACATAAATATATTTTTAATTAGTTAGTTTATAGGTAGTATAGTTCTAACAGCGCTTTTTAAAAAGCACTGCAAAAAATTAAATAAAGTTGTTTTCTTTAATTAAAAATCAGCATCAAAGCTTATCTCTCCAGTTCCTCCTGATTTGACTCCAGCCTTTTGATATTCTGAAACTCTTTTCTCGAAGAAGTTTGTTTTACCTTCCAGAGAAATCATATCCATGAAATCAAATGGATTGCTTGAGTTGTATTCTCTTTCACATCCAAACTCTACCAGTAATCTATCCGTCACGAATTCAAGATATTGACCCATCAAATTAGCATTCATACCAATCAAACTAACTGGTAAAGACTCTGTTATAAACACTTTTTCAATATTCAATGCATCAACAATAATCTCTTTAATTCTTTCTTTTGGCACTTTATTCACAATGTGATTGTTGTGCAAGTGAACTGCAAAATCACAGTGAAGCCCTTCATCTCTAGATATCAACTCGTTCGAGAAAGTTAATCCTGGTAGTAAACCTCGTTTCTTCATCCAGAAGATGGCACAAAAACTTCCTGAGAAGAAAATCCCCTCTACTGCAGCAAAGGCTATCAAGCGCTCTGCAAAAGAATCTGACTCTATCCATTTGAGCGCCCAATCTGCTTTAAGTTTAATCGCTGGAAAATGCTCTATCGCTTGAAACAGTTTGTTTTTTTCTTCTTCATTTTTTACATATGTATCAATCAATAAAGAATATACTTCGGAATGAATATTTTCCATCATGATCTGAAAACCATAAAAGAATTTTGCTTCAGCATATTGAACTTCACTCACAAAGTTTTCAGCTAAATTTTCATTTACAATACCATCAGAAGCCGCAAAAAAGGCTAATATGTGCTTGATAAAATAACGTTCATCATCGTTAAGCTTGTTCTCCCAATCTACAACATCTTGGTGAAGATCAATCTCTTCTGCAGTCCATATACTAGCTTCTTGTTTTTTATACCATTCCCATATATCTTGGTGTTGTATTGGGAAAATTACAAATCTGTTTGGGTCATCTTGTAGAATTGGTTCAACTTGAGGCATATCTTAGTTTTTTCTTTGGTTTATACTATACATTTTATTGCTAACAAAGATTGTAAAAAATAGTTTTGAATAAAAGAACTACTTATTCACAAAAACCAAAAGTTCTTAACAATACACAAAATAAGAGGCTATATTATCAGTGAAGAAAACATGATGTTTTGAAAAAAAAATGAGAGGAAAGTTAGTATTAAAGAGGGTTTATTGTGCACTCACACAAGAGTCATAAAAATAAATATGGATTACTTTTGCCTTTTCTTCCATTCTTCTGCAACCTTTTCTAACTCTAAATACCAATTATTTCCGAATTTTAAAATAAGTGCATTCTTCAAAAACTTATATACTGGCACTTGGAGTTCTTTTCCTAAAACACAAGCATCATCACAAATATCCCAAGTATTATAATTAACCGCAGAAAATTCAGCATAATCTTGTACACGAATAGGATATAGATGACACGATATTGGTTTTTTCCAATCAACCAAACCTTGGTTGTAAGCTTGCTCTATTCCACAAGAGCTGATTCCTTTATGGTCAAAAGTAACGAAAGCACACTCTTTCCCATTTACTAAAGTTGTTTCACGCTCTCCAT
>NZ_JBDNAI010000148.1:0-13827 GCF_039768515.1 Wenyingzhuangia sp. | reverse complement strand
TCCAATGACTTGTGCACCACCAGCCACTAATTCTTTTACTTTTTCTAAAGTTTCTGGTATTATAAAATCAGATTCTGGTAAAACTAATACGTTATAAGCATTCCCGACAGATGAATAAATGGTTCCATTTTTAACGGTTAAGTCTTTTAACTTATTGGCACCAATTAAATCGTAATCAAAGCCCATTTGTTTAATTTTTGGTTTTAAAAATGCGGTGTTTGGCGATGATTCTCCTGTAAACACCAAAACATCGGCTACATTTTTACCTTGTTGCAATAAAAACTGTGAACGTGCCAAATAATCCATATACCCTTTACTCTGTTTCCACCACGTATTTAATCGGTTAAAATCAAAACCGTGATAACTTAAGGCTAAACCTGGTGCTACATCCCAAGGTTGATGCACATAGGTGTGAAAAATAAATCGTGTAATTCCTTCTGCCCAAGCTCTATCTCCAATTGATTTTATATCTGCTGGATGTTTATCCCAACCGCCAATTCCTGTGAAAGATTCTGCACCAACAATCGAACTTCCATTTAAATGAGCTATTGAAGACACGAATTTAGAAGAATCAAAAAATGGATATCCACCACTCCAAAACTCACACATCACAATGTCACCAGTGGCGCCAACTTGCATATTATCAAAAGGCCCCCAATACGGTTCTACAGAAAATTTCAAATTGTTTTTGTGGCATAATTCTGCGAAATATGCGTAGTAATTTTCTGCGATTAAATCGCCTATAGTTCTTCTAAAATCCCATAAAAAACGTTCTGAAATTTCGCCACTTTCTACATAATATCCGGCTAAGGTTGGTAAGAAAGAAGTTAAATCATACCCTCTTAATTTCTCAAACTGCGTATCAAAACCAGTAGTCCAATTGGTGGTCTCTACCTCGTAGCTATCTATTAAACAGTTGTTTACTGTGGTCCCTACCAAATCTCCCAACTTATCTATTATAGGTTGAACTCCTCCTTCCCAATAGGCATCAAGTGCTTTTCTACTCATTTTATCCACTTCTAAGCCTTTGGCTTCTGGTGGTGCGGGTCTGTTGGTCGTTCCTATTGGTGTGTGCCCAAATCTTAAAACAATCCATTCGCCCTCTGGAACATTCCAGTCTAAAAACCCATCCTTAGAAACTTTATCCGTTACATTAATTATGGTTGCCTTTTGCAGGCTACTTGTTTTCGGTATGTCTTTCGTATCGGGCAATAAGTGGTTACGAATACGCTCAGATAGTATTTTATAATCTAAACCTTCTATCTTTTGTGTTGTTTTTGGTTTTGGAAAAGCCAAAACAGCTATATCTTTATAATAGTTAAATTTTATTTTAGGTTGTGGCAATTGCTTGTTGTAGTATTGATTACCATTCACTTCAACCTCACTAAAAACAACTGTTTGCATCGCATGCTCAGGAGCTACCCAAGGACCTCCACTAGAAGACCAACCCGCACTATTATGAAACGCCAACTCTAAACCCAAACGTTTGGCTTCTTTTGCAGAAAATTTAAATAAATCTAGCCACTCCTCACTTAAATATTTTACAGGTCCTTTTGGAAATCCTAAATGCACATTAAACAATTGTGCTTCTTGAATACCCACTGCCTTCATCGCTTCTAAATCTTTTGTAATTCCAGATTTAGATACGTTACCACTTATCCAATGCCACCAGGTTCTTGCTTTTGCTTCGTTTGGTGGGTTTTTAAATCCTTCTTCTAAAGTTATTATTGGCTCCTCTTTTTCCGAAGATGAATTACACCCAAAGCATAAAAATAGAAGAACTAAAATGGCTAATTTTTTCATTCGTTATTTTCTTTTTATAATTTTTGAAGTCGATATTGTAACAGGTCCCAACAAGCCTGAGGACACTAACTCATCCGTTGCTTTTTGGAAAGAATACGCACTAAACGTTTTACGTGGCCCTGCGGGTAATGGTTTATTATTCCTGTACCAATCTGGCATTTTTTTGTATTTACCCCTGTAATCTTCCGATCCAAAACCTTTTTTTGACCTTCTTACGTCGTACTGCGTCTGATTGGGTAATTTTTCATCACCAATCAAACGATTCGTCCACTGGTTAGTGACTTGAATTTCTAAAGTATTTTCTCCCGATTTTAAAGCAGATGTTATACTTAAAACGTGAGGAGCTATCCAACTGACGCCAACATCTTTTCCGTTTACAAGCACTTTTGCTATCACACTAACCTTGCCTAAGTTGAGTTGAAATTGTCTATCGGATTGCAACATTTCTTTTTCTATGTTGAATGCTGTTTTATAAATTGCGGTTCCTGAATAGTGTTTTATTTCCTCTTTAGCGTGAGTAGTCCAATCGAATAATTCATCTGTTTTTATGGTTGCATCATAAAAATCTTCTGCTCTGAAATCAATTTCCCAATTGCCTTTTATTTCAACTTGACTAGGAATATCACTTACATTCATAACCCAGTCTTCAGCATCATTTACTTTGGCAGTATAGTTTCCATTGGCATAAACTTCTGCCTGTAAATTATTTTCATCATCTAAACCAAACGTAGGTTTTGATTCCTTATTAACTGACGTAAACGTAACTTTAGGTTGATTTGCTTTTGCTGATTTAAAAACAACAAAAACTGATTCTTGGGCATGTAAAGGTATAGAGATATCTGTTCTTCCATTGTTAGAAGTATACTCCACTAATTTGGCAATCTCTCCAGTTTCTGCATTCCACAGTTCTGGTACTTTACCTTGTACTAAAAAGCTAAAGTTTAGTACTTCCTTTTCTGTTAAATTATGATTGTATACAAAGTAAACATCCTCACTTTCGGTACGTCTATGGTAGAAATTAAATTCTGGTTGACCTTCGACAATCAAATCCTTTTGAATATTATTCGCTTCAAAAATTTCTTCCCATTCTCCATTACCATATGTTTTATTACTCGACCAAATTGCGCTTATCAACTTCTTAAACTCAGCTTGCATTGCCTGTGTTACACGATAGCCTCCTAATTTTTCAGGCTTCTTACCAACAATCAAAGCACCCTGTTGTGACAATTTGTAAATACCTCTTAAAGTCTCTAGGTTGATGATATCATGTCTCTGCAAAGACAAAGCATTATAAGTAGTACCGTTAGGAAGTTTTAATTTACCATCTTCAACTACTAATCTATTTATAATGACATCTGAATTTACACAATCGTATTTATAAGCCGTCGGAAGTTTAGGTCTTATTTGATTTGCATGAACTACGTGACTAGGTGCTCTATCACCTACAAAAACCAACACATCTAATACCGGATTCCCCTGGCGCAGCATGTACGAACCTCGAGCTAAATAATTGAACCACTTTGGACCTGCATTGTTCCACCAGGTTTGTGTTCGGTCTATATGCGAGCCTACAAAACTCATACTCATCCCTGGTTTAACATGTGTATTTGGTTGATGTGCAAAACGATGAAACATATATTCATTAACCCCATTTGTCCATTCGTAATCTCCTTTATGTTTGGCTAATGCCGGGTGGAAACCCCAATTTAATTTGGTACTTGTAAAGGCTTCCGCAGAAATTACATTTTTTCCATAAATATGACCTGCAGATACTGCTGCACGTTTATGTTTATTTGGCTTTCCTAACCAAAATTCTCCCATTGGGATATCGGCATTTCTTCCAGCATCCAAACTATTGAATGGGCCCACAAAACCATAAGGCTCTATATAAGATATCAGACCATCTTGATGACATAATTCTGAAAAATAATCAAAATAATTAGTAACCATTAAATCGCTTACCAATTGTTTCATATCCCAGAAAACAGCCTCAACAGTCTTGACATTCTCTATGCTTTTACCAGCAAACATTAACAAAAATGGTCTAAAATCATAACCAAAACGTTCTTGAAATAGCCTCTCCATATTGTCAGTCCAATTTTGTGGACCTACTTCGTAACTATCTATCTCAATATATTGTAAGGCATTTGGTGCATCAACTTTTGCTTGTTCAACCAGTTTGCCTACAAAGGCATCGTAATGGACTTTTAATGCCTTTTTACTAAATTTATCGACTTCTAATCCTTTTCCCTCAACGGAGGATGGTTCGTTTGTTGCTCCAGAAGCTGTAAATCCAAAACGCATAATGGTCCAATTCCCTTTTGGCAATGTTGTTTTTAAAACACCATTGGTATCCATTTTATCACTTAAAATAAGAATGTCTTCTTTTTTAATGAATGCTTTTGCATCTGTGTCTCCAATAGGGGATCTGTTTTTTCTGTAGGATGTATACTCCATCATATTTCCTAGAACAGAACTTGCAGAAAGTTGCATCTCGTAAAATCCAGCATCCATTTCAGTTTCAATTCTAAAATAACGTGCTGTAACCGGCTTAAAACTTTCATAAAAATAACATTCGTCTTTCCCAATACGTTGTTCTCTTGGCTTGTGAGCTACTGTAAAATGAACACCATCGTTTGATTTTAATAAAGTCAAACGCCCTTTACGCTTATTGATAAAAACGTTTATGGACTGTATTGTGTGTGCTTTTCCATAATCATATTGCACCCACTCTTTTGCTTTTAAATCGGCGTATGTGTTGGTTTGTTTATCGGTGGCCAAGGCCACATTAAAAGTTTTATCTGAAGATGTGATCCTAGGATTTACACGATCATCTACCAATTCTGACTCTAAAGTTGGATATGCCACAACAGCAATATCTTTGTAATAATGATGTCTAGTAGGGGGTTGCGGAAGTTTTATGTTAACTTCTTTTCCTCCTTTTACAATCACTTGGCTATTTACTACTACTTTCATAGCGTTTTCTGGAGTTACCCAAGGACCACCACTAGAGGTCCAACCATCACAATTATGTACCCCAAAACTTAACCCTAATTTTTCACATTCTTTGGCACCATGTGCTAAAATATCTCGATGTTCTTGCGAGTTATATTTTACATCGCCTTCTGGCAACCCCATAGACACATTAAACACCAAAACACCTCCAATACCAGCTTCTTTTATAGCTTTTAAATCTTTGGTAAAACCTTCTTTTGATGCATTTCCGCTATTGATGTGATACCAAGTTCTGGGTTTAGACGCTAAAGGTGGGTTTTTAAATCCTTCTTCTAGAGTCTTGGTTTCTTCTGATTTTCTTTCTGAACTCTGATTTTTGCAGGATGCTAAAATCGAAAGGAAACCTATTATTAATAAGATCCGTATTTTCATTTTTTTAGTTTAACTGTTGAAGTACGACATCAAAAGAAGTGTCTCTAAATAGTTTTCGAGCGTATTTTAAATCTGAAATTAACTTTTCTTCATCATGTTTTATATCTTTTATTTGGGGATGTTGCCAGCTTTTTTCTTTGGTCAAGTAAGGTAGCATATATTGATATCCTTTCTTTATCCCTCTACCATCTTCTGATTCTAAATCCCAAAGATTGAAACCAACCTTAGTTCCTAAATAGGCTAATTGTAGGAATCCATGTAAGTTCATTACAGAATAAGAAAATGATTTGGTCCTTGCTAATTCTAGTGGCTGACTCCCATCAGGTTCTATTTGACTAAAAACTCTTGCCTTTGTCACGTGAGTGAGATGAGTTTTTATCTCCTCTTTTCTGTTTAAATAAAATAATATATTGAGTAATTGTACATCATAATGTGTTCCATGATTGTTCTTCCTGGTTCCTTCTTCTACTCCTAGTTTGCTAGTTTGCAACCAATTGGTGTATGTTGTAAACCAATCAAACATCCCCTCTTGAGTTTCCTGATCAATTAACCCTCTATCTTGTGCTAATTTTAAAAATGCCACCACCTTGTCAATTCCATCAAATTCAATGATTCCAAAACATCGCCCATTATTTTTTCCAGGAATAGATTGACCATAATTTAAATTAGGATTCATCTTGGTTTCTGAATTCAAGAACCAAACATTGATCAATGCTATAGCCTTTCTAGCGTAGGTTGTTTTATTACTTAAATAATAGGCATCACTTAAGTCTTTTATTGTATTTAGGAAATTTTTAATTTCAACAAAATCAGTAAAATTATTTCTTGCCTCAGGATTTATTTCTCCATCTTTTCTTATGTATGGCAAACCATTATCGGTCTCAGGATTTGGCCACCAATAAGGACCAATACTCATATAATCGTGCTTGTCACCACTCGGTGGTAAACCCGTTTTATGTACAACAGAAAAACCATCAACAATTAATAACGAATCCGCTTTTTTTATAAGTTTTTTGTAATCGTTAAGAGCGTTACGATCTCCTTTTAGAATTAATGATTTTTGAACCTCTAACTCTTGATAATTTCCAATAGAGTTGCTTTCTTTAGCTTTTTTAATATTAGCACAACTATAAATAGTTGTTAAAAATATAAAAGCTAATACTTTGCAAAATGCTAATGTATTTCTCATAAAACATCTTTTTTTTCAAATTAATCAATAAATAATTCATCTATAAAAGGACCGCTTTGCCCTATGGTTTCTAAGCGAATACTATTTGCACCTGCTTTTAATCTGATGATAGTTGGAACAAACTTCCAAGACTTCTCCCAACCACCTGTTGCTTTAAAATCAAGAATCCTTATGTATTCATCGTTTACAAACAATTTCATTGGATATAATTTACCAACATTGTTATGCATATATCTGAAACGAATACTATAATCTCCTCCTTCTCCATCATTCTCTTGATAAAACTCTACTGAACCTTCTTTTTCATTAAAATCTACAAAACCTGTTCCTTTAAAACGTCTTGCTTCTCTGCTTACAGTTGCACTTCCTTTTAAAATTCCTTCTTCAGCAGAAATATTTACACCTCTACCAATCCACATATCTTTAGAATGCTCATTACCCCAAAACAAACCTTCGTCTTTTCCAAAAGTTTCTTCCATTTTCATAACCACTCTACCATTTTGTTTTACAATAGTTTTTACAGTAGTATTGCCTGAAATTTCGAAAGCTCCTTTGTAAATAATCCCTTTTGTTTCAGGATGGTCTCCGTTTGTGGTATACAAGATTTCTAACTTATCTAATAATGTTTTACCAATTACAGGAAGTTGTTTGGCTTCAATTGTTATTTTGTTTGAAGTATATAAAGCTTTGTCTCCCAAAATAGCACCTGTTATTACAGATGCTTTTTCAGCATTTGGTTGTGCTCTCAAGAACAATCTTGTTTTCCCAAAAAACAAAGCTCTAAAATCTGATTTTGTTCTACTTGTTGGGTCAATTGGATTTCCGTTTTCCATGGAAATCTTTTTTATATCCCCTTGGATAGTGTAGTATATTTTATTTTCTCCATAAGGATATAAATTACTGTTTTCATCTAAACTTTCTGATGTGATGATATAACTCGCTTCAAAACTGTCCTCTGCCGCTAATTTCTGAAGACTTGTTTTTAATTTTGATGGTTGTTTACTCGTCCCAAAAGAAGTTCTTTTTACTTCTCTTCCATCAATATACGCTACCGCTTCAAGTTTTCCTTCTTGATAAGGCACCATCCATTCGCATTGCATTTCGTTCCAAACAGTTCCTGGTCTGTCTTTTCCTAGTGATGTACCGTTTAAGAACAATTCTACTTCCTCAGCATTGGAATAAACCCAAACTGGAATCTCTGTCCCTTTCTTCATTCTTGGATGCGTCCAATGTGGCAACATGTGAATCATTGGTTCTGTAATCCATTGACTTCTATAAAATTGATATAAATCCTTCTTAAACCCTGCAACATCCAAAGCACCTCCCATAAATAAATTGAAAGGCAGCCCCCCATGTACCAAACCTGCTTCTCCATAATAATCGAAACCTGTCCAACGAAAATGACCACTATGCCAAGGATGATCGCGCATCACTTCCCAATATTTTCTTGCAGACACTCTTACTGTTGCATTATCGTAAGAAGAATTAAAACTTTGCTTTCTATTTCTCCAATATTTGGGATTGATCCCTTCATAAAAAAAAATTTCTTTTTCGGTTAAATTGGGTAATGGATAAGTTCCTGGCAACTCATTGTCACGCCACCAAGTTTGTGTTCTATAATAACCTCTGGTTTGCCAAGTATGTGGGGCTTCAGTAGAGATAAAAGGTTTATCAAAAGTCCTACTCTCAATAAAAGATTTGGTTTCTGAACCTCCGTTTACACCTGTAATATCCATGTCTTCAGGGTTCCCAGCGCCCGAAGTAAATAAACGTGTAGAATCTAATTTCTTGCCAAACTCTACCAACTCAGGACCTATTGGACTATGGGTTTCGTTTCCTAAACTCCACACAAAAATACTAGGATGATTTCTATCTCTAGTAATCCACTCTTTGACATCTCGTTTCCACCACTTATCAAATGCTTGTTTTCCATAATCTTGGGGTGCTTTTTTATGCCAACCATCAAAAATCTCGTCCATCACTAATAAACCTATTTCATCACAAATATCATAAAACATTGGTGGAGTAGGATTATGTGATGGACGAATGGCATTGATACCCATATCCTTTAGACTTTGTAATTTCCAGCGCAACATAGGCTTTGTCCAAGCACCCCCTACCGGTCCACCTTCCCAGTGTTCACAGACACCTTTTAATTTTACGTTTTCACCATTCAGCCAAAATCCTGTTTTGGTTTCCCATTTCACCGACTTGATCCCAAAAGTAGTTTCAATTTCATCTATAACCTTTTTCCCTTCTAGAATTTGAGTTACCGCTTTGTAAATATTTGGAGTTTCTGGACTCCATAAACTTGGGGTTTCAACGATCAAAAACAACTTCTCCTTAGAGAATTTTATTTTTTTTTGTGCCGATGATAGCAAATCACCAGAAGCTGAATAGAGTTGAACAACGTACTTCAAATTTTTTAAATCTCCTTCAAATTGAGTTTCAACAAACACCAACGCTTTATCGTTCTCAATTTTTGGAGTAGTTACAAATACGCCATTTGGTTTGATATGGGTTTTATTCACCTCAATTAATTTTACTTGCGCATAAATCCCACATGGGTGATACCAACGCGCAGAAGGTTCTAAACTATTATCAACTCTGACAGCAATAGTGTTTTTTCCTTCTTTTAAGTATGTTGAAATATCATATCTAAAACTAATATATCCATAAGGTCTTTTCCCTAGATGATTCCCATTGATCCAAACTTCACTGTTCATGTAGACTCCATCAAAATTGATGTAAGTAATTTTAGAAAGACTTTCTTTATGTACATTAAACTGTTTACGATACCAGCCAATACCACCATCATGATAACCTCCTCCTTGTCCTTGATCTCCTCCTTTTCTGACACCTTTTTCAAAAGACCAATCATGAGGTATATTTAATGTTGTCCATAAAGACTGATCTATCTCTTCTTTAGAATAAGATGGATGATCTTCCAAAATAAATCGCCAGTCATTATTGAAATTGGTTTCTGTTCGCTGAGAATAACCTAAATTCATAAATAAACTTAGCAACAATATCAGGACGTATTTTTTTTTCATCATTTATGTGAAATTAATTAGAAATAAATTTCGGGGATTGGACAACCCCTACTCCATCATTAAAACTCCACCAATCGATAGCATGGCGTTTGTCATCAAACCTATATTTCCATTTGCTAAGAAAATAGTCTCTAGATTTACATTCGTCCCCAATTTTTCTAAGTTTTGCCCTGAGTTTCAAATCTAAATCCCTTTGAACTTCTTTCCACTTTTCATCACCTAACAAATTATGTTGTTGATAAGGATCAGCAATATTGTCATAAAACATACTTGGACCATTAGGTGTAATAGCATAGGTATATTGTTTTGTTCTAATACCCCTGTAAGGCGCATCCTTGTAATTAGCACCAAAAGGAGCAGGATTCATGACCAATGCTGCTCTATCGGCATCTGGGTTGGGATTTCTAATCAAATCCGCTAAATTTTCCCCTTCTATACTTTCTGGAATTTGAATATTTGTCAAACCAAGTAAAGAAGGTAAAATATCTGGGGTGGTTAAGGGTGCGTTGACCACACTTCCTCGTTTATCTCCAATCGTTGGATAACTGATTAGAAAGGGTATGTTTATTGATTCATCCCAAGCCAACTGCTTTACAAATGGCTTTACACCGTGAGCCCCCATCATTTCACCATGGTCTGAAGAAAATACAACAATCGTATTGTTATCCAAACCAAGGGTTTTTATTTTTGCCAATACATCTCCTATTGCTTCATCAGTAGCTGTGGCGTGTGCATAGTAACCCTGTAACTCTTTGCGGCTTCTTTCTACAAATTTAGGCGATATATTAGGGTTAAGCTTCAGTTTTTCGGGCGGATACATGTCTTTGTATTTCTTTGGTGCACTTCCATGAGGATAATGAGGGGTGGCAATTGAAATCACAGCTAAAAAAGGTTTTTCATCATTTGCATGCTTTTCTAAATATTGATTTGCATCCTTTGTGATGGCAAATGGCGAATATTCTCCCCAAGTTTTCTTTTCCATATCATCATTATCATAATACGGCATCTTTGTATAATTATGAGAACACTCTAAGGCACGCCAAAAATCAAACCCCTGACGTCTTTCTTTAGGTATATAAGTTGATCTACCATGACCATCTAAATGCCATTTACCCCAATACGCAGTATGATAGCCAGCTTCTTTAAAGATTTCTGCCATCGTAACCTCCTCTGATGGAAGATAAAGATCATTCAAGAACATTCCTGTTGTGGTCGGAAACTTTCCTGTTAACAAAGCAGCCCTATGAGGCGTACACACTGGAGTAACAGAAACTGCATTCTTAAAGTTTATAGACGCTTTAGCAAAAGCATCTAAATTTGGGGTTTTCACATCTTCATTTCCCGCGTATCCTAACGCTGATGCTCGCCATTGATCTGTAAGTATGTAAACAATGTTTAGCTTTTTAGAAGACTGTTTTTTTTCTGATTGGCAACTCATCAAAAAAGTAAAACTCAAGAGGATTATTAAATTTCTTTTCATGGTTTGATAAATAAAAACAATTAATTATTATGTATATAGTTCAACAATAGACTTTTAACTACTTCAACGCTTCCTTGCTCTAGTCCATTGTTAATGTGAGCTCCTGTAATCCAATATAAAACCATTCCAGCATCTGAACAATCCCATTTGCCCTTTTGAAACTTGACCACATCGTCAACTTCAGCAATTTTACCTTGTAACCACACCCACTGTACTCTTGGGTCAGAATGGTTCTTTGCCCAATCCCATTGGCTTAAATTTACTTTCAATTTTATATTCTGATCTGGAATACGGATTTCCTCAATTCCAAAATCTAATATTTGCTGCCAAGTATAAAAATCTCCCGCATCATCATTAGCAGGATGGTGGGTGATAACTTTGACATACTTATGCTTTTCTTTACAACTAGCCTCAAGAGCAAAACCTATAATATCCGGCTCTCCTGCTTCTATAATCCATAGTGGATCTAGTCGTGTAGATTCATTTATGGCCTTTGCCAAATCTTTAATGGTTTCCTGCCGTTGCCATTTCGCGTCATAAAAGGTTAGCCCTCCAAAACCACCCCATCGTCTTGCAGTCACATCACATACACTTTGCATTAGTGCATGTCGTTCTCTTTCGGCCCGCTCTGAAATCCTCTTTACACGTACCAAATCACAACTATGTGAATAATGCACCAATCTTTTCTCTAAGCCTGCTGCCCTTAACAATGCTAGGGAAACTGCTGTTCCGCCAAGGTCGTCGGGGTCAGGTGAATTGCCATCGGCAACAACTGCAATCCTACCCGGCGGTGGGCTAAGAACTGGTGTTGTACTTTTATTGACTCTTAATTGTGAAACAAACGGAGTAGTTTTAACGTTTTTACCTGTGCCTACAGGTGCAAAAACAATTCCCGACCAACGGCCTCTAGCCCATTCTTTACCATCTGCGCTTCCGACTTTAGCGACAACTGTAATCTTGTCTCCTCGCTTCAGTGATACATTTTCCCAGAGTGCATTGCTAATTTCTCCTTCTTGGAATACATCTTTTGAAAGAGGAGGTGAGTAAGTCCCCAATATTTTATTGTTGATCCATATTTTAAATTCCGATTGACCATCATTTTCACTAACCGCAACAAAGATCAAATCATAGATTCCACTTTTAAAAGTAAAAGAAGTTGTCGATTTGGCTTCTTTGTGCTTATTTGGATTGATCCCTAACCAATTTCCTCTAGCGTGTTTATAAAACCTTGTGTCTTGTAGAGGAAAATCATCAATGGGCAAAGTCTTGTTTTCGATGTTTGAAGCACCTATTTGTTTAAAATATGATCTTAAAGGCCAAAGTGTTGATACCTTTGGCCCTTCTCCCATAGGGATATAGGTGCTGTCGTTCGTTAGTACAAACTTATCAAACTCAAAACCATCTTCACGCATACTAAATTGTACATCATGAATACCCGGTTTTTCTATATCTAAGTATATTTGCTTTGGGACGCCACAATGTTGTTCGTTTGTTCTTTGCTTGCTTTCCCAAGTCCATTGCTTTTTCCCCTTACACCATTGCATCCTTTGCCCATGCTTTGGCCATTTTCCATCTAGACCTACATGTATACCGTTATCTTCACTACCTGTACTAAAAGCTCTAACCCAAACATAATATCTTCCTGGGTTTGTTATTTTGACTTTATAATGTAAAACTGATACTTCTCCTGGTTGGTTAGAAAAATTCTCGCCGAGCAATAACTCATCAGAATGCTTTACTCTTGTATCTGGTAAAACTTCAATATAAGTACTGTTGCTTGCTCTTGATGCATGAGAAGGGTCTCCGTCTGGTCCGATATTGGTAATTACATCTTTTGTAGTCATATACCATTGCCTCATCTTTGTATTGCTCTGTCTGTAAAAATACTCAGCTTCTACAGCCAGACTCCCTTTTTGCTCTAGAAAAATAACTTTATCATTTACAATAGGAGTCTTAAAATTTTGTGACTGCGCACTCAAAGCTAAACATGAAGCTAACAACATCAGAAATAACAGTAAATGAGCTTTCTTATCCGATTTCAGTATCTCTTGGTTCTGTTTAAACAAAAAGTTTTGCATTGTTTATTTTAGTTTAGATTGAAAAACATAAGTTCCCGGTGCCACTAATAATTCAAAAGAATCGTTAGCTCTATTTGTGAGTTTCAAACTCGCATCCTCTTCAAATACCGCTCCGTTTGCCCTCAAAGAACTTTGAGACATTGCAGGGATGATGACCTGTGCCTCCGTATTCGGCGGTACAATAACTTCTAACTTAAATTCATCATTCACAATCTCCCAAGATGAAGATACCATTCCATAAGGCGTATTTACACTGGCTGATGCTGATGTTAGTGGATTTCTGGGTTTTGGTGCTATTCTTATCTTTTTATAGCCTGCTTCTAATGGTGCAACACCACCTATACGTTCATACATCCATTCCCCAATAGCCCCGTAGGCATAATGATTTAAACTGTTCATCTTTTGAGGGTTAAAACCTTCTGCTTTACTGTAGCTGTTCCAACGCTCCCAAATAGTTGTTGCCCCTTGATTTATAGAATAAAACCAAGAAGGGTAAGTTTCGTTGAATAACAATTTATACATCAAATTGACTTCGCCGGTTTCATCTAATACTTGAGACAATAATGGCGTTCCTAAAAACCCAGTTCTTAAATGATCATCTGCTTCTGCTATTTTTTCTAAAAGATGTTTTTTAACATTGTCTTTTTTGTCCTCGGACAATAAATCAAAGGCAAGAGCCATTAAATAAGATGTTTGGGTTTCTGTAACTCCTTTTACCTTTCCGGTTTCATCAAAAAACTCACGCTCAAAAGCTTTAGCTACGGATGCAAACAATGCCTCATATTCTGCCTGTTCCTCTTGCTTACCAAGGACTGCTGCAGTTTGTGCTGTCAATTT
>NZ_JBDNAI010000033.1:0-5201 GCF_039768515.1 Wenyingzhuangia sp. | reverse complement strand
TTTTTTTTTTGTTCCGTTCTATTGCATTAATTTTATGCTCTCTACCTGAATACCTATGCGAAGTATACTCCTTTTGATCTGTCTGTCGTTTTGTGTGAGTTCGTGCAATACAAAAAATCAGAAGTTGTTTAAATTCATTAGCCCTGAGCAATCAAGAATTACATTCAACAATACCCTAATCGAAAATGATTCCTTGAGTATTTTAGATAATGAATTCTTTTACAACGGTGCAGGTGTGGCCTTAGGCGACCTCAACAACGATGGATTACTCGATGTCTTTTTTACAGCTAATCAAGCAGATAACCAACTCTATCTTAACCGAGGAAATTTCCAGTTTTCAAACGAAAGCACAAGAGCTGGAATTCAAAAAAAGGATCCCTTAATCTGGTCTTCTGGAGTGAATTTGGTTGATGTCAATAAAGACGGCTGGTTAGATATTTATATCTGCAATACCCTAAGAACGACAGATTCCTTGAGAAACAATCTGCTCTACATCAATCAAGGTGTAAATGACAAGGGTATCCCAACGTTCATCGAGCAAGGAGAGGCATATGGACTCAATGACAACAGCTACTCCTCCCATGCTCAATTTTTTGATTTCGATAAGGACGGAGATCTCGACGTGTTTATAGGCGTGAATCGAATAGAAAATATTGATCCTAATGTATTTCAAAATCTACAGAGTGAAACTGCCATTTTAAGTGTAGATAAACTATATGAAAACAAAGGACCGAATGAATTCGGACATCCTTATTTTGAGGACATTTCAAAATCTGCAAATATCAATTTACACGGATTTAGTCACAGCACATTGGTTCACGATTTCAATCAGGACGGATGGCTTGATTTGTACGTCGCTAACGATTTTCTGAGTAATGATATTGTTTACCTAAACCAAGGAGACAAAACTTTTAAAAATGAAGCCCATTCCATGTTTAAACATTATAGTTTAAGCTCCATGGGAAGTGATTTAGGGGATGTAAATAATGACGGAAAACTCGATCTCTTTATTTCAGAAATGCAACCCTACTACAACAAAAGGAAAAAGCTTTTTCAAAAAGGAACCAGTTATACCAAAGAAATTTTAACCCGTAGATACAATTACGAATACCAATATCCAAGAAATGTCTTACAACTTAATCGTGGGAACGATCCCAATTCAGGGTTCCCATTATACAGTGAAATAGGTATGCGTGTTGGTGTTTCAGAAACGGATTGGAGCTGGGCTAGTCTTTTTGCCGACTTTGACAACAATGGATGGAGTGATTTGTTTATTGCAAATGGTTTTCCCAAAGACATTATTGATAAAGATTTCGGTGATTTTAGAGTAACTGCGAATCGACTAGTGAGTAGAGAACAAATTCTTGAAGCGATCCCTCAGATTAAAGTGGCAAATTTTGCCTATAAAAACTCCGGTAATCTAAATTTTGAAGATGCTTCTGAGGAATGGGGAATCGACTTTTCCTCCTATACCAATGGTGCAGCATATGGCGACTTAGATAACGACGGTGACCTTGACCTCCTTCTCAATAACATTAACGATACGGCAATCCTACTTGAAAATACTCTCTCTAACGAGAACGGCCAACATAATTACATTCGTTTTAATCTTATTGCAGAAGAGCCTAATCTCCAGCCCTTTGGTAGCGAGATCAGAATCTATAGCGGGAATGAAATCCAAACTAAAATCATGCTTTCGAGTAGGGGGTATCTTTCCCAACCTGAATCTACAATTCACTTTGGTTTAGGAAATAAAACTCAACTTGATTCTGTGGAAGTCAAATGGCTTGATGGTTCAATTCAAAAATGGACAGGGCTTGAGGTAAATCAAATACACAATTTAAAATATCAAAACGATCTTTTAAAACCCCCAGTTGAAAAAGAAAACAAACCCCTGTTTAGACCCGTGAATGCTGCACTTGGAATTACCTACCAAGATGTAGATGAAGACTTTATAGATTTTAATCTGCAAATAACGATCCCTTATAAACTATCTCAGAATGGACCCGCTCTTGCTGTAGGCGATCTGAATGGTGACGGTCTGGAAGATTTGCTGATCGGTGGAAGCCGTGGGAAAAAACAAACTCTTTTTTATCAAAGAAAAGAGGGCACCTTCACCAAAAACATACACTCCTTTAAAAGTCAAGAGCGGGATTTAGAAGAAGATGTTGCTCTTGCGTTATTCGATGTTGAAAACGACGGAGATTTGGATATTTATTTTGCACATGGTTCTGGGCAATTTTCCCCGAATTCATTTGCTTATGACGATACGCTATGGATAAATGATGGCAAAGGAAACTTTACCCAAGCAGCTATAAGCCTCCCCAATAGTGGAGAAAACAGTTCCTGTGTTAAGCCAGGTGATTTTGATGGTGATGGAGACCTTGACCTATTTATTGGGAATCGCGGAGTACCTGGACAGTATCCTGTGGCGAGTCGCTCCTATCTTTTAGAAAATAAAAGCACCTCAACAGAAATTGTCTTTACAGATGCATCTGATAAATTGAGTACCGGAGAAAACGCTTTAGGTTTGGTTACCGATGCCCTATGGACCGATTTTAATAATGATGGTTGGCAAGACCTCATCGTAACAGGAGATTGGATGCCTATTTTATTCTTTAAAAACCAAAAAGGCAACCTTGTTCAAATGGAACAGACTGGAATTGAATGGGCTTCAGGTTGGTGGAAAAGTATTGCTCCTTCAGATTTGGACAACGACGGTGATTTGGATTATATCGTTGGAAATTTCGGTAAAAACACCTTTTATAAAGCACAGCCTGATATGCCGATGACCATCCTCGCAAAAGATTTTGACCAAAACGGAAGTGTTGATCCCTTTATCTCCTTTTATGTAAAAGACAGTCTAAAAGTAAAGCGCAATTATTTATATCACCCCTGGGAAGATGTGATTAAGCAATTTCGAGCCCTGAGAAAGTTTTTTAACTCCTACAGTGCCTATGGACAAGCTACCGCATCTCAAATTTTTGAAAATCAGAACCTGACAAATGCACTAGTTAAAAAAAATACCTGGATGGAAAGTTCGTGGGTTGAAAACCTGGGCAACGATACCTTTAAGCTCCACGCGCTTCCCGATGAAGTTCAGTGGGCTCCAGTTTATGGAATATCCACTTTTGATCTCAATCAAGATGGTTATGAAGATATACTGATGGTTGGTAACGACTATGGAGTAGAAGTCAATCAAGGACGAATCGATGCACATCAGGGCATCGTTTTATACAACACCCAAAATAAAGCCTTTACTGCTCAAAATTTAGAGACAACCCATTTTATTGTAGCCGGTGACGGGAAAAGCTTGGTTCAAATGAATATACAGAAAGAACCCTATTTTATTGCCTCTCAAAACAACGATAGTCTAAAAGTTTTTAAACCGAATTTTGAAAAGAGGCCTCTAATGATTTCATGGGAAACTGGAGAAACAAATTGCCTGATATATTTGGGAAACCAAACCGTTCAAAAGAGAACGAAGCAGGACTCCAATACTTTTCAATCTCAGGGGACGAATCAATTTTGGGTTTCCCCTGAAACGAAAAAAATCGAGTTTTTCGATGCTCAACAAAAACGTATTCGAACGCAAATCATTCCCTAATTGTAAATCCAAATAATCGCAATGCCATCACTATTTAAATATTTACGTTTCTGGGGTTTGATCTTTATTTTTATTCAGTGTACTCGTGTCCCCATGAACAATACAACAATAGATCGCAAAATTTATAAAGATCAACTTGAAGGGTTTTGGTTAGCACAATGTATAGGAAATTGGACCGGGTTAATCACCGAAATGGATAAAATTGGCATTCCTGTGGAGGGTAAGGGAGAGGGATTCTATACCCGAGAAGACTGGGGAAAACCAGACCAACCCAACCTTTGGGGATCAAATAATTACAGTGAAACCATCGGGTTTTTATTTGCTGAAAAAGACAGTATTTGGGGAGCCGATGACGACACCGATATCGAATACATCTATCAAGATTTACTCTACCACAGTAACAACTTAGATCTCAGTGGATCTCAAATACGAGAAGCTTGGATCAATCACATTCATAAAGAAGAAGAGAATTTTTTATGGGTTTCCAATCAAAGAGCTTTTGACCTCATGAATGAGGGTATACTCCCCCCAGAAACAAGCGATCCAAAAAGAAATCCGTATTATGAGATGATTGATGCCCAGTTAACTACCGAAATCTTTGGTTTTTTTGCACCAACAAAGCCAAAAATAGCGCTAGAATTAGGGTCTTTAGCCGTACGAACTACGGCAAGAGAAAATGCTGCTTGGATAGCAGAATTTAATATAATCATGTATGCCTTAGCGTCCAAAAAAAGTCCTCACAGCCGTCTGAAAGATAAAACCATGTGGATGGCTCAAGAGGCCAGAAAACACCTTCCAGCGTCTTCCTATGCTGCTAAGATGTATGATTTTGTCTTGTCCTACTATCAGCAACAGATTCCCTGGGAACAAACTCGTGACGCATTGCATGAAAAATATCAAATTCGTCAAGAAGACGGTTACCAGTGGGCAACACTAGACAAAAGTTGTCACGGTTGTTTTGCAGCAGGAATAAATTTTGGGGCAAGTATGATTAGCCTTCTCTATGGTGAGGGTGATTTAAAAGAGACCATTAAAATTGGTGTTTTAGCAGGATGGGATTCAGATAATCCTACCGCTACATGGAGTGGGCTACTCGGGTTTATGATGGGGAAAAAAGAGGTTGAAAAAACATTTGGAAGGCCTTTATCCTCAAAATTTAATATACACCGTACCCGAAAGGGATTTCCCAATAATGGGATTGATACTTTTGAAAACATGGCAAATATGGGAATCTCTATAGTAGATCGTGTAGTGATTGAAAAAATGGGGGGCCATATCGATACTGAAAAGGATCGCTGGATTATCCCAAACTGAGTCTCCTTGAAACGCTTCAATCAATATTTTTAAGTTTCTTTCGTTTTAAAAGAATAGCTAGGCATATTAGGTGAAGAGGTTTTTATTTTTGTTTGTGGTATTCTTGACTCTTAGTACTCCCTTTCGGGGATTCGCTCAAGGGGGTGAGTTACTCATACAACAATATAACAGAGGTCCTCAATTAGATCGAAATTATTCAAAATGGTCTTTCAAAATAGGACCTCAACTGAGTCGACTTAACACAGACTTAGGCACAAGCTCCCCAACGATAACATTGGGG
>NZ_JBDNAI010000032.1:0-18180 GCF_039768515.1 Wenyingzhuangia sp. | reverse complement strand
GAGACACCGATTGCACGTTTGGCGCAACTAGCACGTGCTATCGGTATACATTTGATTGTGGCAACTCAGCGACCTTCTGTAAATGTAATAACTGGTATCATCAAGGCAAACTTTCCTACACGTGTCGCATTCAGAGTTACTTCCAAGATTGATTCTAGAACGATTTTAGATGCTCCTGGAGCCGATCAATTGATTGGTAGAGGAGATTTACTATACTCCAGCGGAAACGATTTAACTCGTGTACAATGTGCATTTGTGGACACCCCTGAGGTTGAAAAAATCACGAGCTTCATTGGCTCACAGAGGGCTTATCCTGAAGCTTATCAGCTACCTGAATATATCGGTGAAGAGTCCAGTGGATCTGATCTTGATGTTGACATAGCCGACAGAGATAAATTATTCAAAGAAGCTGCTGAGACCATTGTTATTGCTCAACAAGGATCAGCATCTCTATTGCAACGTAAATTAAAACTAGGATACAACAGAGCGGGAAGACTTATAGATCAATTAGAAGCAGCTGGAATTGTTGGTCCTTTTGAAGGGAGTAAGGCAAGACAGGTATTGATTACAGATTTGACTACCTTAGAACAATTTTTAGAAGAAGAAAAAAACAAATAACATGAATAAGAATTTAATACTATTATTTACCATTCTGGTGACCTCTTTTGGATTTTCACAAAACAATGAAAAAGCCGAAAGGATTTTGGAAAAAGTAACAGAAGAATTAGAACAATATCAAAATATTTCTATTGAATTTATTCATACTCTAGAGAATAAAATGGTGAACATAAAACAATCTAGTAAAGGATCCGCAATCATAGAAGGTGACAAATACATACTCCACTATTTAGATAATATTATTCTATTTGATGAAAACTTCAACTATGCCATTTCACCAGAGAATGAAGAAATAAACATCACCGCAAAAAATGAAATTAGTCAAGAAAGTTTAACACCTTCAAAACTCTTAAGTTTTTATAAGAAAGGATACAATTACCTATTGGATAAAAAAGAAGAACATTTACAATACATCAAATTGACTCCTTCTAAAATCTCTGAAGAAGTTTCATATGTCTTGTTGGCCATAGATACGCAGAAAAACCAAATCAATTCTTTGACAGAAATAGGTAAAAATGGAACCAATACTAACTTTACGATCACAGATTACAAAACAAATCAAACACTTGATCCCAATACTTTTTATTTTGACAAAAAAAAATATGAAGCTTTAGGATATTACATTAATGAATAACAACTCCCCTGTTGAAAAGATTAGACAAATACTTAATTAAAAGCTTCCTTACACCATTCTTAGCTTCCTTCTCTATCGTAATGTTTGTATTGGTCATGCAAGCATTGTGGCTCGTTTTTGATGATATTGCAGGAAAAGGGATAGAACTTAAAATCATAGGAAAATTCCTGTGGTATATGTGTTTATTTGTGACCCCACAAGCACTTCCAATTTCGGTGCTTTTGTCTTCTATCATGACCATGGGTAGTCTAGGAGAGAACTATGAATTTGCTGCGATTAAATCTGCTGGAATTTCGTTTTTTAGGCTACTAAGACCTATCGTCCTCTGTGTTTTCATCATTACAATCGCAAATTATTTTTTAATCAACTACACCTATCCTTATGCCAGTTTAAAGCAGAAAAATTTATTATTAAACATCAAAAAAACACAACCAACTATGGCATTGATAGAAGGTAGTTTTAATGATGAAATGTCTGGTTTCAGTATAAAATTTGAAGAAAAATACGGAGAGGAAAACAATTTGTTAAAAGATGTTTTGATCATCGAAACCAAAGGTAAGAAAGAAGATCAGGTCATTACCACAGCAAAGAAAGGTAAAATAACTACTGAAGAAGGAAGTAAATACATGACCCTTACGCTAGAGGATGGCTACTACTTTGAAGACCATACCAACAATCAAAAAAAGTATAAAGACAAAACCAGGATGCCTTCCTCGATGGCTAAATTTAGTAAACATACTCTAAATATTGACATCTCAGATTTGACGAGTGCAAACCTTGAAGAAGAACGATACAAGTATCACTATACCATGAAAAACATGGCGCAGTTAAAAAACAGTTCTGACAGTTTAAAATATTCATACGACAAGTATCTTGACAACAAATTTAAGGCGATGCAAAGAAACGTTAAGGTTTCTGAAATGTCTCAAGATTTACATTTCAAGAGAACTAAAAAAGAAACTTCACCTCGGGCAACAGAAAAACCCCTTTTGAAGAGCACAAAACGAACAGAAACGACTACCAAACAAAAAAACACCCAACCCATAAAAGAAGCTATTTTAGATAATTTTAGTGAGGGAAGTCAAATCAATATCTTAGAAAAAGCTTCTAGGAACATCGATACAAAATTAAAGGACATTCAAGGATACAAGAACTATTACAAACAAAAAAGAAAAAATTTAAACAACCACGATTATCAATTCCATTATATATTAACCAACTCATTCTCATGTCTGCTCTTGTTTTTTGTTGGGGCTTCGCTAGGCTCTATCATCAGAAAAGGGGGATTTGGTTTGCCAATGGTAATGGCTATTGTCATCTATGTGGCTTATCATTTCATCAATACTTTTGGAAAGAACATCGCAGAAGAAAGTAAATTAAGTGCCCTTTTAGGAGGATGGTCTGGAACATTGGCGATGCTACCACTAGCGATATTATTTACGATAAGTGCCTCTAGAGACATGGGGTTTGTAAAATTTGATGTAATTTTGTCACCGTTTAAAAAACTATCCAACCGACTTAAAAAAAGAGATGAGTAACAGCATAAACAACAGTGATATTAAACTGGACAGTATTGAAGGAGCCATAGAAGATATTAGAAATGGTAAAATGATTATTGTGGTTGACGATGAAGACAGAGAAAATGAAGGAGACTTTATTGCTGCTGCTGAAAAGGTAACTCCTGAAATGATCAATTTTATGGCACAACATGGTCGTGGACTAATTTGTGCTCCTCTAATTGAAGAACGTTGTGATGAGTTAGACCTAAACATGATGGTTAACAACAACACGGTATTACACAACACACAGTTTACAGTTTCCGTAGACTTAATAGGTAACGGTTGTACCACAGGTATATCTGCTCATGATCGAGCAAAAACAATTTATGCCCTAACTCAAAAAAACACTAAATCTGCAGACTTGGGAAGACCGGGACACATCTTTCCACTCAAAGCAAAAGAAGGCGGCGTTTTAAGAAGGACTGGACACACCGAGGCAAGTGTAGACCTAGCTCGCTTGGCAGGATTAAAGCCTGCTGGTATTTTGGTTGAAATCTTAAATGAAGATGGTAGCATGGCTCGTTTACCTCGCTTGAGAGAAGTTGCGGATAAATTTAACCTAAAATTGATCTCGATAGAAGATTTGGTTTCCTATCGTATGCAACACGACTCGTTGATCAAAAAAATAGAAGATTTTGATATTAATACTCGTTTTGGAACCTATAGATTAAGAGCTTATAACCAAACGACAAACAATCAAATCCATTTGGTTTTAACGAAAGGGTCTTGGTCAAAAGAGGAAGAGGTGCTTTGTAAAGTAACTCCAAATGCTTTTGGTAATGATATTTTAAATACTTTAACCACTGGACCTGAAGACAAATTATCTAGAATATTCGATAAAATCAATACCGCAGGAAAAGGAGCTGTTGTTTTTATCAACCAAGAACAACTTACCTTCAACCTCAAGCAACGTCTTGAAGATCTAAGAAACACACAGAAAGGAATCACTTCTAAAGAAACTAGCAGTGTACTTATGGATGAAAAAGATTTCGGTATTGGAGCACAAATACTTCACAATATTGACATCACAAAACTCAAACTTTTAACCAATTCTCCTGCAAGTAAAAAACGTGTAGGAATTACAGGTTATGGCTTGAAGGTGGTGGAAAGAATCAAATACTAACATAAAAAAAGCTGAGCAAATGCTCAGCTTTTTTTATGCTTTTAAATTGGTGTTTGGATCTATCCTAATTTTCTGTTTGTTTTCAAACCAGTACGCCTCTTGTTGGCCTTTTAAAGTTATACTTTCTCCATTAATTCGTAAGAAACTTCCTTCTTTTAAGCCTAGTACTCTAGTATGATTTATGGATTGGAATTCTTTTATCCTGGTCTCTCTACTCTCTCCTCTGTGCTTAGATTTGATGTCCGGTTCAATATAGTGAACATTAAAATTGAAAGGCACAACCCCTAAAGTTTTAAAACTTTCGGGAGATACTATAGGCATATCATTCGTTGTTTGCATAGAAATACCTGTAATGTTAGTTCCTGCACTAGTACCCAGGTAAGGTACTCCATTTGCAATGGCTTGTTTTAATACATGCCACAAGTCATAATCATATAGTTTAGCGACCAATAAAAAGGTGTTTCCTCCTCCTACAAAAATCCCTTTTGCTGTTTTTACAGCATTTTTAACATCACTGTACTCATGAATACCTCTTATTTTTAACCCTAAAAAACTCAATGACTCTTGAACGCTGTTTGTATACTGGTCGTAAGTGATCCCACCAGGACAAGCATAAGGAATAAAAAGTATTTCTTCAACCCCTAGATACAACTCTTCTAATTCAGGAAACAAGTATTCAAGATATCCTGAACCATACACACTACCTGAACTCGCTAATAATAGATTTTTCATAAGATTGATGTGAATTTTATACAAAGACAAATGTAGAGGGTTTTAACAATAACGAATGAGCAGAAAGAACAAAATCTGAAGCGTTTCTAAATGACGTTAAGACCCCAAACAAAAAAAGCCCTGTACAAAGTAAAGGGCCTTATTGTTTTATTAAAAAATTAAATATTAGCTTCACCCAATTCTTTTAATTTCTCTGTGTTTTCTGTTAATTTTAACTCCTCTATGATTTTATGAATGTCTCCATTAATGATATTACTCAAATCATACATTGTCAAACCTATTCTATGTTCAGTTACACGACCTTGTGGATAATTATAGGTTCTAATCTTCGCAGATCTATCACCACTAGCAACTAAGGAATTTCTTTTTTCAGAGTCTGCCGCCAATTTTTTTTCTAACTCTTGCTCATACAAACGTGAACGCAATACTTTCATTGCTTTGTCCTTGTTCTTATGTTGAGATTTTTGATCTTGGCACTGGGCTACCAATCCCGTGGGTACGTGTGTCAAACGTACAGCTGAATAGGTTGTATTTACCGATTGACCTCCTGGTCCCGAAGAACAAAAATAATCTACGCGAATATCACTTTGTTTCATATCAATATCAAATTCCTCTGCTTCTGGTAACACCATCACAGTGGCTGCTGAGGTGTGAACACGTCCTTGAGTTTCTGTTTGAGGAACACGTTGTACTCGGTGCACTCCAGATTCAAATTTCAATTCTCCATAGACATCATCTCCTGACACACTAAAAATGATTTCTTTAAAACCTCCTGAGGTACCCTCTGCAATATCTTCTACTTCACACTTCCACCCTCTTGAAGAGGCATACTTGGTATACATTCTGTACAAATCTCCAGCAAATATACTGGCTTCATCTCCTCCAGTACCCGCTCTAATTTCTACGATGACATTTTTTGCATCTTCTGGATCTTTGGGAATCAACATAAACTTAATATCATCCTCTAGCTTAGGGATTTTTTCATTTGCTTCCTCCATTTCCATTTTAGCCATTTCTACCATTTCAGCATCTGAACCATCAGCAATAATTTCTTTGGCTTCGTTCACATTGTCAACTAAATTTTGATATTCATTCCCTTTCTCAACAACCTTACTTAAATCTTTATATTCTTTATTCAGTTTCGCATAACGCTTTTGATCCATGATAATATCAGGTTGAATAATCAAATCGGATACTTCATCAAAACGCTGCTTAACAATTCTTAGCTTATCTAACATATTCTCTCTTTTGTAGTACACAAAATTACAATTTAAAATTGAGATGTAGAAGGATATTTGTAGCTGTAAAAAGACAAATGATATCGTATAACTTCTGATGGCTATAATAAATAGTCAATTGTCATTACAAATAGTCTATGCTTTTCTCTTTTGTTCCTATTTCTTTAATAACAAACTCCACTGTTCATGGTTTTTTTTTAACGGATCAACTTTTTAGGGTGAGAAAAATCAAAACACATAAAAAAACCCAAAACATAAGTTTTGGGTTTTTAGTCGCACTAAATAAACTAAGATGTTAAGCTTATCGCAACCTATCTACAGATTTTACGAGATCTTCATCTTTCTTAATTGCCTTGTTTGCCATGACTAGCAAAACAATTATAACAATAGGAAAGTAAATCCCAATACCTTTCTCTGAAATTTGTATTTCTCCAGGTAATGTTAGAGATAAGTAAATCAATACACTTAATAAATAGAAGTTGATCAGAATGTTGATTCGATTGAAGACATATTGTTGTTGTCTTTTTCTAAAACTGACAACAGAAATCAAAGACAATATGGCAACCATAACAAAAAACACTCCTACTGATTTTAAAAGAACTGAAGGGGTTGTGAAAGTGTTGGTTAAGCATAAACCAGTACCCTCTTTCAAAGTAAAAAAAGAAATAAAATTAGTAAGTACACCTGCAATGATAAATACAGATAACATGTATAATGTTTGAATTCTTTGAAACATATTTTACTTTAAAATAACGATCACAAATTTACATTTTCTTTTTACTTATGAAAGACTTTGTCAGATAAAAAAAAAAACTATATTTGTGACATCTTATAAACAATTACAACAGAAACACTTACCGGTTGTACATTATTCATTAAATCACACAAACAATTTTCTCTTGCTTCAGTTCAGCTACTGAAAAAGAGAATTCAATATTCATTATACATCATTTAAATGTTAGAAATTTCTCAATTAAAAGCAAAAACACTTGCAGACTTGCAACAAATTGCAAAAACAATTGGATTAAAAAAAACAAGTCAATTAAAAAAAATGGACTTGGTCAACAAAATTGTAAATGAGCAACCTGTTCATGAGGAAACAAAGCAAACAAACATTGCTACAGAAAAAGAAACTGAAAAAACGCCTCGGATAAAAAAAACCAGAATAGCCAAAAAACCAAGAATGGATAGCGGTAGAAGTTCTGAAGACACAATGAGCTTAGAAGAACCAAAAGAAAAGGCTACAGATAAAGGAGCACATTCTCCTGTTACTGAAACAAAACAGGAAAAACCTGAAAGAAATCTTCAGCAGCACAAGACGAAGAGCAATGGTGCAAAAAAGGGGGAGAACAGAAACAATCACCAGCAAAACAATCCTCAAAACAACAACTCTAGAAATAATAAGAACAACCCTAGAAATAACAAAAACAACAAAGGAAAAAGTCTCAAAGACCCTAACTACGAATTTGACGGAATCATAGAAAGCGAAGGGGTACTAGAAATGATGCCCGATGGATATGGGTTTTTAAGATCATCAGACTACAATTACCTCTCTTCGCCAGACGATATCTATGTTTCACAATCTCAAATCAAACTTTTTGGGTTGAAAACAGGAGATACCGTCAAAGGAAACGTAAGACCTCCTAAAGAAGGAGAAAAATATTTTCCACTGATTAGAGTTTCTAAAATAAATGGCTTGTCTCCTAAAGAAGTTAGAGATCGTGTTTCTTTTGAACACCTTACCCCTCTTTTCCCCGAAGAAAAATTTAATCTCTCCACAGGAAGAAGTTCACTATCTACTAGAATCATAGACTTGTTTGCGCCGATCGGAAAAGGACAACGTGGTATGATTGTAGCACAACCTAAGACGGGTAAAACAATGCTTCTCAAAGATATTGCTAACGCCATCGCCTTAAACCATCCTGAAGTTTATCAGTTGGTTTTGCTCATCGATGAAAGACCTGAAGAAGTTACAGATATGCAACGAAATGTGCGTGGAGAAGTAGTTGCTTCAACTTTTGATGAACCCGCTGACAAGCACGTAAAAGTGGCCAATATTGTTTTAGAAAAAGCAAAACGTTTGGTAGAATGTGGCCATGATGTTGTTATTCTTTTAGATTCTATAACCCGTTTGGCAAGGGCTTATAATACAGTAGCTCCAGCCTCTGGAAAAATATTGTCTGGGGGGATTGATGCCAACGCACTTCACAAACCTAAACGTTTCTTCGGAGCGGCTAGAAATATAGAGAACGGTGGGTCTTTGACGATTATTGCAACCGCTTTGACGGAAACAGGTTCGAAAATGGACGAAGTAATCTTTGAGGAATTTAAAGGTACTGGGAACATGGAACTTCAGTTGGATAGAAATATTGCCAACAGGCGCCTATACCCTGCAATCGACTTGATCAAATCAAGTACACGAAGAGACGATTTGTTACTCGACGAAAAAACAGTTCAACGCATGTGGGTACTAAGAAAATACTTAGCAGATATGAATGCAGTAGAAGCTATGGAGTTTATCAAAGATCGAATCAAGAGTTCTAGAAACAATGAAGAGTTTTTAATTTCCATGAACGGATAAAAAATAAATCCCTAAAAAAGCCTCACCAAAATGGTGAGGCTTTAACTTTACTAGAAAGAATTTATCCATCACCCCTAAAAACTGGAACTAAGACCACAAAAAGAGGCGACATCTTCTAGACAATTCACAATACTCTGCAATACATATTAAATCTAAATAGAGGCAATCTTAATTTTTTGAAAGCTAAAAAAAAGCAACTTTAAACTCCTCATAATGAGATATTTTCATGTTGAGAAAAAAGAGTTCTTTATTATAATATATCTACACTTGTAACCTGTTCAAATTTAATTATTCATAATGGGCTTATCTATAAGATTAATAAAGTTGCGTATCCTATTCTATTCTTTGTAATTCATTAATAATTGCTTAATTTTGTAGTCTATATTTATATAAAATATGATACAGAAACAAGGACTATACTTACCAGAATTTGAACACGAAAATTGTGGAGCAGGTTTTATTTGTAACCTGAAAGGTGAAAAAACAAATCAGATCATTCATGATGCATTAGAAATCCTAGTCAAACTAGAACACCGTGGTGGTGTTAGTGCTGATGGGAAAACTGGAGATGGTGCAGGATTGTTAATAGACATCCCTCACGATTATTTCAAAAGAGTTTGTGAATTTGAAATTCCTGAACAGCGCAAATATGCAGTTGGAATGACATTTTTACCAAAAAACTGGAATCAACATAGATTTTGTAAAGAAACTTTTGAGAAAGAAATCTCAAACCAAGGGTTAACTATTCTAGGTTGGAGAGAAGTTCCTGTAGATTCTTCACAATTAGGAGAAATCGCGCTAGCCTCTGAGCCAAACATAGAACAAGTTTTTATAGATCAAGGTGAATTTGAAGAAAACATCTTCAAAGCAAAATTATATGCTGCACGAAAAATAGCTGAGCATACGATACGCAACTCCAAAATGTCAGAGTCAAGTTATTTTTACTTGCCTTCGCTTTCTAACACGACACTTATATATAAAGGGATCATCATGCCCGAAGATATTGGTCCCTATTATACGGATTTACAGCAACCAGACTTGGTTACTCGATTGGCATTGGTACACCAACGTTTTTCTACCAATACCATGCCTGCTTGGGAATTGGCTCAACCGTTCAGATTTTTATGTCAAAACGGAGAAATCAATACTTTGAGAGGAAATGTTTCTAGAATGCGTGTTCGTGAAGAAATTATGAAATCTGAAGTTTTTGACGCAAAAACAATGGAAAGCTTGTTTCCTATCATTTTGCCTGGTAAATCAGATTCTGCTTCTATGGATATGTCTGTTGAGTTGTTGACCTTAACTGGACGTTCATTACCAGAAGTAATGATGATGACCATCCCAGAAGCTTGGGAGAAACATGCGACAATGTCTGAAGACAGAAAAGCATTTTACGAATACAACTCTTGTATCATGGAGCCTTGGGATGGTCCTGCCTCTGTTCCTTTTACAGACGGAGATTACGTTGGAGCATTACTAGACCGTAATGGATTAAGACCATCTCGTTATACCGTAACTAAAAGTGGTAAATTAATTATGTCATCTGAAGTAGGAGTTGTTGATATTGCTCCTGAAGATGTAGCCAGCCACGGACGTTTGGAACCAGGTAAAATGTTCTTGGTAGACATGAACGAAGGAAGAATCATTGATGATGAAGAAATTAAAGATAAAGTGGTTTCTGAACGACCATATAAAGAATGGTTAAACCAAAATAGCCTTAAATTAAAAGATGTACCTGACAACAAAGAGGTATGTCCTATTGAAACCTTAGACCTAAAAACCCGTCAACGTTTATATAACTATACCATTGAGGACATCCAAGAAGTGATTGTACCAATGGCGCAAGACGGAAAAGAAACACTAGGTTCTATGGGTATTGATACACCTGTGGCCGTATTATCAGACAAGCCTCAATTGATTCCTAACTACTTCAAACAACTGTTTGCTCAAGTTACAAATCCACCATTGGACGGAATCCGTGAAGAGGTTGTAACTGATATTAGCTTGGCATTAGGGAACGATAAAAATATTTTTGATATTACTGCTGATCAGTGTCACAAATTAAGAATACAAAACCCTGTAGTCTCTAACAGCGACCTAGAAAAACTTAGAAATATCAATATGGAAGGTTTCAAATCAGAAACCATTCCAATGCTGTATACTAAAGTAAAAGGAATGAACGGTTTGGAAGATGGTCTCGATGATATCATCACTCAAATCACTAAAGCTGTAGACAAAGGAATCAACATCATCATCTTATCAGATAGAGGTGCCTCTAAAGAACTTGCTCCTATCCCTGCGCTACTAGCTTGTTCTTATGTACACCACCAAATGAACCGTTTACGTAAACGTTCTTATTTTGATATTGTGATTGAGTCTGCCGAGCCACGTGAGCCACATCATTTTGCGACATTATTTGGATATGGTGCTTCTGCGATTAACCCATACATGGTTAACGAAATCATTTCGTTACAAGTGACAGAAGGGTTCCTAAAAATAGAAAAGCAAACCGCTATCGACAACTTTAACAAAGCTATCGGTAAAGGGATTTTAAAAATAATGAACAAGATTGGAATCTCAACGTTACATTCGTACAGAGGTTCTCAAATTTTTGAAATTGTAGGATTCAACTCAGAATTCGTAAACAAATATTTCCCTTATACTGCTTCAAGAATTGAAGGTATTGGACTTTACGAAATTGAAAAAGAAATCAACGAGAGATACAAATACGCATATCCAGATACATACATTGACAAACGCTTAGGATTAAACATTGGAGGTGATTATAGATGGAGACGTAATGGAGAAAGACATATTTTCAACCCTACTACAGTTGCAAAATTACAACAAGCAGTACGTCTGAATGACCAAGCTTCTTATGATGTATATAAAAATGCAATCAATGAACAGTCTAAAGGATTATTAACCATCCGTGGTTTGTTTGAATTCACAAACTTTGATCCTATTCCTGTTGACGAAGTAGAACCTTGGACAGAGATTGTAAAGCGTTTCAAAACAGGGGCAATGTCTTACGGATCTATATCACGTGAAGCACATGAAAACCTAGCCATAGCCATGAACCGTTTGGGTGGTAAATCCAATTCTGGTGAAGGGGGTGAAGATAGAAAACGTTTCCAACCTGATGCGAATGGAGACAATAAAAACTCTGCTATCAAGCAAGTTGCCTCAGGAAGATTTGGAGTTACCTCTCACTATTTGAGTTCTGCAAAAGAAATTCAAATTAAAATGGCACAGGGGGCAAAACCTGGAGAAGGTGGTCAATTACCTGGTACAAAAGTTTTACCATGGATTGCCGATGCTCGTAACTCAACTCCTTTCGTTGGATTGATTTCTCCTCCACCACACCACGATATCTATTCTATTGAAGATTTAGCGCAGCTGATCTACGATTTAAAAAATGCAAATCGTGAGGCACGTATCAACGTAAAGTTAGTGTCAGAAGTTGGAGTGGGTACTATTGCTGCAGGAGTTGCTAAAGCAAAAGCAGATGTTGTGCTGATTTCAGGTTATGATGGTGGTACTGGAGCTTCTCCATTGACCTCATTAAAACATGCGGGTCTACCTTGGGAACTTGGTCTAGCTGAAGCTCAACAAACTTTAGTGTTGAACAATTTACGTTCACGTATTGTTGTAGAATGTGATGGTCAGTTAAAAACTGGACGTGATGTTGCCGTAGCTGCCTTGTTAGGAGCAGAAGAATTTGGTTTTGCAACAGCTCCATTAGTTGCTTCTGGGTGTATCATGATGCGTAAATGTCATTTGAACACTTGTCCTGTAGGAATTGCAACACAAGACAAAGAGTTGCGTAAAAACTTCAAGGGAACACCTGAACACGTAATCAACTACTTCTACTATGTTGCAAATGAATTGAGAGAAATTATGGCTCAATTAGGATTCCGTTCGTTGGATGAAATGGTCGGTCAGACTCAAAAAATCAATGCAAATAACGCGATTGATCATTATAAAGCAAAAGGACTAGATTTAACAGCTATTTTACATCAGCCAGCTGGATACAGTGATTTACCTGTTAGAAATGCAGAAAAACAAGATCATAACTTAGACAATGTTATCGATTTTAAAATTCTCAAGGATGCTCATGCAGCTATTTTCAGAAAAGAAAATACGACACTTGACTACCCTATCCAAAACACAGACCGTTCTGTTGGAGCTATTGTTTCAAATGAGATTTCAAAAATATACGGTCACTTAGGTTTACCTGAAGACACCCTTAATTTAAACTTTACTGGTTCTGCTGGGCAGAGTTTAGGAGTATTCGGTGCTCATGGTATCACTTATACCGTAGAAGGAAACACCAATGACTATTTGGGTAAAGGATTGTCTGGAGGAAAAATTATTGTAAAGAAACCCGTAAAGGCAGACTTTGTAGCTGAAGACAATATTATTGTAGGAAACGTTTGTTTGTTTGGAGCTGTTCAAGGGCAAGCTTTTATCAACGGTATTGCTGGTGAACGTTTTGCAGTGCGTAACTCTGGAGCTACTGCGGTAGTTGAAGGAGTTGGAGATCACGGTTGTGAATACATGACGGGTGGTAGAATTGTTGTTCTTGGTGAAACAGGACGAAATTTTGCTGCTGGAATGAGTGGTGGATATGCTTTTATCCTAGATGAAAAAGGAAAATTCACCAATGGATTGTGTAACGAAGAGACTATAGATTTTGATCCAATCACAGCTGAAGATGCAGCTGAATTGAAAGGACTAATTGAAAAGCACGTAACGTATACCGATAGTAATAGAGGTAAGGAAATATTAGCGGATTGGGATAAATCATTAGCTAAATTTGTAAAAGTTATGCCTAAAGAATATAAAGTAGCTTTAGAGCGTATCGCGAATGAAGAACCAATGTTTGAAGAATTAACAGTATCATAATATGGGAAAAGTAACTGGATTTAAAGAATTCGAAAGAAAAGACGAAATGTACAAAGCTGTTGAAGAGCGTGTGCATAATTACAATGAATTTACAGTGCCATTATCTGAATCTGAACTTTCAGAGCAGGGTTCACGTTGTATGGATTGTGGTATTCCTTTCTGTCATAGTGGTTGTCCATTAGGAAACTTAATTCCTGATTTCAACCATATGGTACACCAAGGAGAATGGCAAAAAGCATCTTTGATCTTACACTCGACGAACAACTTTCCTGAATTTACAGGAAGACTGTGTCCTGCCCCATGTGAAAAGGCTTGTGTATTAGGAATCATTGAAGACCCAATCTCCATTGAAAATATAGAAAAGAACATTGTAGAACGTGCTTTTAAAGAGGGATGGATCAAACCACAAACACCAAAAAACAGAACAGGTAAAACCGTTGCTGTTGTAGGTTCTGGACCTGCTGGGTTAGCTGCAGCACAACAATTAAACAGAGCCGGGCATACCGTTACTGTTTTTGAAAGAGATGATGAAGTTGGTGGATTGTTGCGCTACGGAATTCCTAACTTTAAAATGGAAAAAGGAATCATAGATCGTCGTGTTGCGGTACTTGAAGCAGAGGGTATCACTTTTAGAGTGAATGCTAATGTTGGGGTAAATGTTTCTATACAGGAACTAAAAGCTTTTGATGCTATCACTTTATGTGGTGGAGCTACTCAAAGACGTTCTTTACCAACCCCAGGTATTGACGCAGACGGTGTGGTACAAGCAATGGACTTCTTAACTCAACAAACTAAGGTTGTCTTTGGAAAAGAAGTTAAAGATCAAGTATTGGCAACAGGTAAAGATGTCATTGTCATTGGTGGTGGAGATACAGGATCTGACTGTATTGGAACTTCAAATCGTCAAGGGGCTAAATCTGTAGCTAACTTTGAGATTATGCCTAAACCACCTGGTCATAGATCGGCAACAACTCCTTGGCCTTATTGGCCATTACAGTTGAAAACTTCTTCTTCTCATAAAGAAGGATGTGATAGAAACTGGTTGATCAACACAAAAGAATTTGTCAAAGATAAAAACGGAAAATTGACCGCTTTGATTACAGTTAATGTAGAATGGAAAATGGTTCCAGGACAAAGACCACAACTGATTGAAGTAGAAGGTACAGAGAAAACATGGCCTTGTGACTTGGCTTTACTAGCATTAGGGTTTACTGGACCTGAGGCAACCATAGCTGAACAATTAGGAATTGATACAGATGGTCGTTCAAACTACAAAGCTGAGTACGGAAGTTACCAAACAAATGTACCTAATGTATTTGCTGCTGGAGATATGCGTAGAGGACAATCTCTAATTGTATGGGCGATTTCTGAAGGTCGTGAGGCAGCTAGACAAGTAGATATTTTCTTGATGGGTAAATCTGATTTGCCATCTAAAAATGATGTTGGAGATTTGGTAGGAATTCAATAAATACCAAACAAGACACTGATCATCAAAGGCTTTTGCAAATGCAAAAGCCTTTGATGTTTTAAGGAATCAATTAGGGGGGATAGCATTGTAGTAGTATATCATCTAGCTGTGACTTCCATACAGACCAAGAATGATCTCCACCGATAACCTTACACTAGCATCTCTCATACAAGATTATCTTGGCAATGAAGTAGTTATTTTTTAGCCTTAATTATAAAGTAAACTCCAATAACAATTAAAGGAATACTAAGAATTTGTCCTGTGTTTAGGGCCCAACTTGCACGATCATCCACTTGTGCTTCTTTAAAAAACTCAACAGCAAAACGTACAGACCACAAGAGAGTAAAAAAGACTCCAAAGATAAGTCCTAATTTTTCTTTTGCATTCGTTCTCCAAAACATATAAAAAAGAATTGCAAAAACAATCAAGTACCCAAAAGACTCATATAACTGAGTTGGGTGCCTTGGAAAATCTTCTCTCAAAGCTTTAAAGATAAAACCGTAATCAGTGTGGGTAGGATGTCCAATGATTTCAGAATTCATTAAATTTCCTAAACGAACAAAAACACCACCGGCTGCGATCGTTAAACTAACCCTATCCAACAAATACAATAGAGGCTGTTTTAAAATGTATTTGGCAAAATACCATAAGGAGGCAATGATACCAATTGCGGCACCATGACTTGCCAATCCTGCAAAACCAGTAAACCTAAAGGTCGGCTGAAATTTAAACGGTAACAATATCTCCTCTGGATGCTGACTAAAATAAGCCCAATCATAAAAGAAAACATGGCCTAGTCTAGCTCCTAAGACTGTTGCAAAAACAACATACATCAATAGTTTATCTAGCTTTTCCAATTCTATTTTTTCAGCAATAAAAATACGTTTCATGATTTGAAACCCTATGGCAAACGCAATGACAAACATCAAGCTATAAAATCTTAAAAAACCAAATAAGGCAATGGGTGGATCCCATGTAATTGCTAATACATTCATCTTTTTATTTTTTATTATTGGGCACTGGATCGTAGCCACTTTTTCCCCATGGATGACAACTTAATATTCTTTTGATCGCTAACCATCCCCCATAAACGATACCATGCTTCTGTAAAGCTTCCATACTATAACTCGAACAGGTAGGCAAAAACCTACAGGTAGAAGGTGTGAAGGGAGAAATTGCTACTTGATAAAAACGTATCAAAATCACAAATGGAAAAACAACCATTTTTTTTATCCTATCCATGCTATTCTTCTACTGTAAAACTTGTGCCTTCTTTACCATCTTTTAACTGTATTCCTAACGCACTCAATTCATCACGAATCAAATCAGATAACGACCAATCTTTGTTGTCTCTTGCCTGCTTACGCATGCCTATAAGCATATTTACCACACCTTCTAATTTGTTAGAACCTTGTGCTGCAGTTTCTGTAACCAAACCTAAGACGTCATAAACAAAAGAATGAATAGTACTCGTAAAGATTTCTAAATCTTCTTGGGTAACACTCGCTTTCTTTTCTTTTAACAAATTGATATACTTCACCCCTTCAAACAAATTGGCAATCAATATTGGGCTATTAAAATCATCATTCATCGCATCATAACAAGCCTGTTTCCATGCTGATATATCTAATGTAGAGGTTTTTGACGGTTCAATAGTCGATAAATTCTTAATGGCTTCAACCAGTTTGAGGTAACCTTTTTCAGAAGCTTCTAAGGCTTCGCTTGAAAAGTCTAAGACACTACGATAATGGGCTTGCATCATAAAGAAACGGACCACAGCTGGTGAAAAGGGTTTTGACAAAACAGTATTCTCGCCTGAAAAGATTTCACCAGGTAGAATATGATTTCCCGTGGACTTAGACATTTTTTGTCCATTAAGTGTTAACATATTGGCATGCATCCAAAAGTTAACTGGACTGTGTCCATTACAGGCCTCTGCTTGCGCAATTTCACATTCATGGTGTGGAAACTTCAAATCCATCCCTCCACCATGAATATCAAACTTTTCTCCTAAGTATTTTGTACTCATCGCAGTACATTCCAAATGCCACCCTGGAAAACCAATTCCCCATGGAGAAGGCCATCGCATGATGTGCTGTGGACTCGCTTTTTTCCATAAAGCAAAATCTTGAGGATTCTTTTTCTCTGATTGGCCTTCCAAACTTCTGGTGTTGTGAATAGCATCTGCTATTTTCCTACCAGATAAAACACCATAGGTTTTGGTTTCATTGTATTTCAACACGTCAAAATATACAGAACCATTAACTTCATATGCCAAACCTTTGCTCAATATATCCCTAATAATTTCTATCTGTTCAACAATATGACCCGTCGCTGTTGGCTCTATATTGGGTGGAAAGTTATTCAACTGATTTAAAACATCATGAAAATCTAACGTATAGCGTTGAACGATTTCCATAGGTTCAATTTTTTCTACTCTAGCCTTTTTTGCAATCTTATCTTCACCTTCGTCCGCATCATCTTCCATATGACCTGCGTCTGTAATGTTACGTACATAACGAACTTTGTACTCAAGGTGTTGTAGGTACCTGTAAACCAAATCAAAACTCATAAAAGTACGTACATTCCCCAAATGCACATGACTATACACTGTGGGTCCACACACATACATACCAACATTTCCTGGAGTTACAGTAGAAAACAATTCTTTTGTTTTACTAATGGAATTGTATATTTTTAAAGACTGATCATTAAACAAGCTCATGAATTTTTTGTTTACTTAAAAGTGTAAAGATAAACTTTATCCTTAAAACAGCGTCACATGAAAAAGCCCAATTAAGATTTTCTTAATTGGGCTTTTTCATGTAATTGCAAAGAGATTACTCCTTAATTATTTCTATCAATTCTACGTCGAATATTAAAGGCATATAAGCTTTGATAGGACCTGAACCTCCTTGAGGTGCATTCGCACCATATGCGAGTTCTTGAGGTATAAAAAATTTGTATTTAGCACCTACACTCATCAACTGCAACCCTTCAGTCCATCCCTTAATGACTCTATTAAGTGGGAATTCAGCTGGAGTTCCTCTATCTACTGAACTATCAAAAACTTCTCCTTCAGGTGTCGTTCCGTGATAGTGTACTTTTACAGTACTCGTTTCAGCAGGTTTTTTACCACTTCCTTCTGTTTCTACGATGTACTGTAATCCACTTTCTGTTACTTGAACCCCTTCTTTGGCTTTGTTAGCTGCCAAGAAAGCCTCTCCTTTTTCTATCAAACCAGCACTAGCTTTTTCTGCTTGCTTTTGTGTGTAGGCAATTAAAATTGGAGCCAACTCTTTTTGATCTATTAAAATTT